>PLZL01000412.1 GCA_003152145.1 Limisphaerales bacterium | reverse complement strand
CAACGAAATTCACCGAATATCCCAAAATTTGGAGGCGGTAGCTCGCGGCTGCCGTGTCGAATTGACCTGATGGATTCGTCTGCGCGGAAATTTTTAGCAAAAGGGATTTCGTTTGCAATCGAACTTAACGTAAGCAACACAGCAGGCGTGTATGGCGGGCAAAAATTCCCATGCTTGTCGGTGATGCCGACTTGGTGCTAACATCATTTCATCCAGCGCGGAAAAATCAATTTGCACAAGTAAAAACATGAATCACTTCCGGCCAAAGGTTGTCGGACATTTCGGAGAATTGGAGAACACAACGAAAGGGAGCCCAAATGAATGAAGTCTCACCCAAGGAGGTCAGCGAGCTGTATGTCCGAATTACCCGGGAACTCAACAAGGTCATTGTCGGCCAGGAACAAATCGTCCGGCTGCTGCTGGTGAGCTTGTTTGCACGCGGACATTGTTTGCTTGTCGGTGTGCCGGGACTGGCCAAAACGCTGATTGTCCGCACGCTGTCCGAAATCCTTCAATTGAGTTTCAAGCGCATCCAGTTCACACCGGACTTGATGCCGGCCGACATCATTGGCTCGGAAATTCTTCAGGAGCGCGAGCGACGGCTGGAATTTGAATACCAGCCAGGGCCAGTTTTCGCGAACCTCATTCTTGCCGATGAAATCAACCGCACACCGCCGAAGACGCAGGCCGCCCTGCTCGAAGCCATGCAAGAACACAAGATCACTGTCGCTGGCCAGACGCGTGCGCTCCCTGATCCGTTCCTGGTCGTGGCAACGCAAAACCCCATTGAACAGGAGGGCACTTATCCCCTGCCCGAAGCACAATTGGATCGGTTCATGTTTTCGCTCTATCTTGATTATCCGGCAAAAGCCGAGGAAATAGAAATTGTCAAGCGCACCACCCTTCAGGAAAAATCCGCCCTGACCCCAACCATCGGCGCGGAAGATTTATTGCGGGTTCAGCAGCTCGTGCTGGCGGCGCCGGTTTCGGATCACGTCATTGATTACGCGGTTTCGCTGGCGGCGGCCACGCGGCCCGGCAATGCGGATTCGCCGCAACCGGCCCGCGATTTTGTGGAATGGGGCGCCGGACCGCGTGCTTCCCAGTATCTCATTCTCGGCGCGAAGGCATTGGCGCTGTTGAAGGGAAAAATCAGCCCCGAAACCGCAGACGTGCGCGAGGTGGCGTTGCCTGTTTTGCAGCACCGCGTCATCACCAATTATCGCGCGACCGGCACGGGCAAGAAATCGCGCGATATCGTGCAAAGCATTCTGGCTGAGGTGCGGGAAAAATCATACTGACAACACGCGGCGTCGTTTAGCCGCCGGGCAAATCATGAGCGATGAACTTCGCAAACCGCCCGTCATCGGGAATGTGCCACCGGTGATCGCGCCACTACGAAATCCGGTTCCGCCGCCATTGCCGCGAGCGTCAAGGGTTCCACCAGTTCTGGCGAATTTTTTCAAACCGGCTGAATCAACGATCCCCAGAGGGTCGCTCCTCACGCCGGCAGAACTGGAACGATTTGGGAATTTGCTCGTGTTCGCCCGCTCGACAGTCGAAGGCTGTTTCGTCGGCAAACACAAATCACCCTATCGCGGTTCGTCGGTCGAATTCACTGACTACAAGGAATATGTGCCGGGTGACGACATAAAGCGCATTGACTGGCGTGCGTATGGCCGCTCGCGGCGGCTGTTCGTGCGCCAATACGAAGCGGAAACCGACATGGTGATTTACCTGCTTTTGGACGTCAGCGCCTCGATGAGCTACTCCGGCACGGGTCGGGAATCCAAATATGCCCTGGCCGCCAAAATCGCCGCCGCACTTTCCTATCTGATGATTCATCAGGGTGACAAAGTCGCGCTCGTGCTGTTTGCGGAAACCATGAAACGCTTTATGGCACCCGGCGGAACACGCAGCCACCTGCACAATCTTGTCGCCGAACTTGAATCGGTCGTGCCTGCATCCACCACCGGCATTGCCAACGCACTGGTTGAATGCAACTCGCTTTTCAAGAAACGGGGGCGTCTCGTTGTTTTGTCTGATTTCTGGGATGACACCGACAAGACGTTCGAGGCATTAAGCCGGTTCCTGCATCGGAAGTTTGAAATTCTTTTGCTGCATATCGTTCATCCTCACGAAGTGGATTTGCCCAGCGTCCATGCCGCACGTTTCCATGACATGGAGACACATGAAGTGGTCGAAGTGGAGCCGGAGGAAATCCGCGCCGCCTATCGTGAATCGGCGCGTCAACGGGCGGACACTCTGGCTCGCGAAGCTCACAACCGCCACATCAACTGGTCGTTGGTGCGGACGAACCGGCCATATCTCGATGCCATCGAAGCTTACATAGGCTTCCGGGGAAGAAACACACTTTCTACGCGTTGATCCTATGTCATTTTTAAGTCCAGCTCTGTTCGCAGTCTTGATTCCGCTGGTGGGACTGCCGTTGGTGCTGCACTTGTTGAACAAGGGGTTCCCGCGCCATTTCAAATTTCCATCCATCGAACTGATCAAGGAAACCATGGCACGCCGCTCAAAAGTGCATCGTTGGCGGCATTGGATTCTGCTGCTGTTGCGCACGGTGCTTTTGCTGTTGCTGCTGCTGGCTTTCCTTCAGCCGGTGCTGAAACGTTTCGGCGCCAATCCGGCCGACAGGAACGGACGCCAGGTTCTGATTGTGTTTGATCACTCGGTCAGCATGGAACACAAGGGCGACGGACCGACATCACGCGAGCGCGCCAGCCATGAAGCCACCAAGCTGATGGATTCACTTGGGCCTGATGACACGGTGAACATCCTGCTTATGGAACCGAATCCCAGCACTTGCTTCGTTTCATTTTCGAAGGATACAAGCGAGGCAAAGCGGTTTTTGAGCCAGCTCAAACCCGGATTTGGCCGCGCGGATGTCAACCTCGCCAACACGGCGGCAGCCCGCTTTTTTTCCCAAGCTGGAGCACGGCCGGAAATTTATTATATTTCGGATTTCGAGCGCAAGAAGTGGGCCAACGCAAATTTCACCATGCTGCCACCGGCGATGAAATTGTTTTTTGTGGACGTCGGACCGACGCATCGCGATAACCGCGCCATTCTCGATGCCCGGCCTTCGCAAGCTGAAATGCTGGCCGGCGACACTGTTCCGCTCGAAGTCACCGTTGGCAATTTCAGCCAGGAACCATTTAATGACCGAGTTACAGTCATGCTCGACAAACAATTCAGTTTCGTCCAGGAGGTTTCCATTGCTCCGTGGTCGGAGGAGAAAATCACCGTGCCGGTTTCGGTTGGCGGACCGGGTGTGCATTTGTGCGAGGTGCGCCTGCCCCCGGACGCACTTGAATACGATAATCATTTTTTCCTGACCCTGGCCGTTCAGGAAAAGGAAGAGGTGTTGATCGTCACCGATGGGGCGGATGACCGGAGAAGTGGCGCGTATTTTCTTAAAACGGCGCTAAATCCTTTCGAAAATAAAGCCGGTTCGTTGTTACCGCAAATCATTTCATCAAGCGAACTTTCGCCTTCCCGCCTTGCCGGTGTGCAAAAAATGTTCTTCACCCAGGTCAATCGTTTAAGTCCGCAAGCGTGCGACGCCGTGTCAAAATTCCTGTTTCAGGGCGGTGGCTTGATTTATCTTCTCGATGGCCCTGCCGATACAGAAAACCTGACTTCATTGGAAAGGGTCTTTGGTCCGAATACGATGCCGATGCGCCTGTCCCGGCGGATTGTCGCCACCAATGTGACTGCGGGTGCACAGCAGATTGTGCGCGGTGATTTCCAATCGCCCTATCTCAAGCTGTTTCAAGGCGATGCTCGCCAGGACCTCGCGCTGTTGGAATTTTATGATTATTACCAGGCCGGCGCGACCAGTGCGGGCGGTGTCCTGCTGGAATATGGCGACCAATCACCAGCCATGGCGTCGTTGCATTACGGCCTCGGAACAATGTTATTGCTCAACTTCTCCGCCGGCGAATTTTCGAGCAACCTTGCCCGGCAGCGGATTTTTCCAGCGTGGGTCCAGAATTTGGTGAAAGCCATTTCCACGGACGAACCGCCGCCTTCGTCCTATACCGCCGGCGAAACGCTTCACACCGAAATCTGGCGCAGCGAAATGCACAATGAGGTAGTCAGTCCCGCTGGCATGCTGGTCACGACGCAACGCGAACTGACCGGGGAACGTTGCAGTGTCGCCTTCACGCCGAATCAACTTGGGTTTTACACGCTGGGTTCGCCGCGCCCGCTGTATGCCTTCGGCATCAACCCGGCCACGGACGAATCCGATTTGCGCCCGATTGATAAAAGTCTTCTGCCCACGGAATTTTCAGACAATCACGAGGCGCACTTTGTCGCCGGCAGTGGAGATTACGATGAACTGGCAAAAGGCCGGCCAATTTTTCACTGGTTTGTATTGGGTGCGCTCGCGCTCCTTCTTCTGGAAGGTGGATTTCAACTTTTAATCCGGAGGACGGCTCCATGAACGTCGCCTCGACCAGCGGACTGGTTTTTGATCCGATCCTGCCGGCTCCGGTCATTGCGATGCTTGGGGCGCTGTTGTTGCTCCTTACCTTTCGCGTTTACTGGCGCGTAGGGGCGTCCATCGGGATATGGCGCAACGGGATACTGTTGTGTTTCCGCGTTGCAGGCATTGCGCTGGTCGTGCTGTTGCTATTCCAGCCATCACGGAGCGAGGTTCTGCCGCCGCCCACGAAAAATCGCGTCACCTTGATTGGCTTGGACACTTCGTTGAGCATGAAACAACGCGACGCCGGAAAGGAATCCCGTTTCGACGCCGCCAAAGACCTGCTGCAGGGATCAGGCGTGGTGACTCAAACCGGAATGGCTGCCGATCCGCGCCTGCGTTTGTTTGGATTCGGCGACGACGCCCGGCCCCTACAGCAAACCATCCTCGACCTTGTGCCATCGGGCAAGACCACGCTTTTCCACAAATCAATCAACACCATGTTAAGCACGTCTGCCGGCGATGAGGCGGCCAACGCGGTGATATTGCTGACGGACGGCCATGACTTTGAAATGGTCAATCCGGTCAAAACGGGCATCGCTGCGCACAACCGTGAAGTGCCGATTTACGCCGTCGCGCTTGGCAAACAGGGTAACGTTCGGGATGTCGCCATCCGCATCACTGGTTATCAGCCGTATTGCTACGTGAAGCAGAAAGCGCGCATCAACGCCACGCTGCGATTGATCGGTTGCGAACTGGAAGACCTCACCGTGCAATTGTTGCGACAAGGTCAAGTCGTCCAGACCAAACGGGTCAATGCACAGCAACTCCAGGAATTGCCGGTGGAATTTGAGGTCACGGAGCCGGACGTTGGCCAATACGAATATGAAGTCCACGTGCAACCGTTGGAGAACGAGGTGGACACGGCCAACAACAGTGCGATCACCTATCTCAATGTGATTGACCAGCAGATCCGCGTGTTGCTGCTGGAAGGGGATCCTTATTGGGACACAACGTTTCTGCAACGTTCATTGATGCGGAACGATAAGTTTGATGTGGATGCGCTGATCCGTTACGGGCCGAATCATATCCGCGCGATTCGCAAGACGCCGGGCACCGGCGAACTGCATCTCCCTGAAACACTGGATCAGCTTGCCGCCTACGACATCGTCATTCTCGGACGCGCCGTGGATTCCCTGTCTGATTCGTCTCCAGCAAATTCCCGGAATTCATCCGGACAATTCGCGTTGCTCTCCAACACACAGACTGTTGGTGGGCAGCATGGCCTGCCGGATCTGTTGGATCAATATGTCAAAGACCGTGGCGGCACGGTGATTTTCAGCCGCGGCCGGGCTTTTCAAAATCCGTCGTCCGGGGGATTGGAACCGGTTTTGTGGAGCGACAAGTCGCGCGATCATGTCCACTTGGACGTGACTGCCGAGGGCCGCAGTCTCTCGCCGTTTCAGGTTTTGAACGATGGCGCAGGCGGTTTGGATACCCTTCCTGATTTGGTGGATGGAAAAATCCCCCAGGAAACGCAACCGCTGACTTCCGTATTTGCCGTGGCGTCAGGCCGGGACGCCGCCGCACCGGAACCGGCGATTGTTCACCGGCGTTACGGCCAGGGCCAGGTCGTGAGCATTGGCGTGGACGGATTGTGGCGCTGGTCGCTCAACGCCAAAGTCGAAGGCGTCAATTCACCATTCGACCGTTTCTGGGACCAGATGACTCTCTGGCTGCTGGCGGGCCGCGATTTCATTCCCAACCACCAGTTTTCGTTCCGGCCCAGTTCCGCCAACATCTTGCTCGGCGAAAAAGTCTATTTCCGCCTCGCCCTGCGGCAACCGGATCCAAAAGTAAAATCGGTTCCGGTTACAATTTATTACGGTGACACGGAAGCCGGACGAACAACGCTTGCTCCTGCTCCCGAGAGCACCGGCCGGCTCACGGCGGAATTTCTGCCGGAGCGCATCGGGCGTTATCGGGCGGTCGTGAAACTGCCCGATGGCACGACGCAGGAATCGCGGTTCATTGTGTTCACGGAAAATTTGGAGGAAACCGAGGTGGCGACGGACGCGCTCTATCTGCGTCGTTTGTGCGAAGCCAGCGGCGGCCGGCTGATTGAACCCAATGAACTGCCCAAGTTGCTCAAGGAATTGAGCAACGAAAAGGCTGACCTGACACCCAAAGTTCTCGTGCGGCCTGCCTGGAATGAGGCTTGGGTTTTTTATCTGGCAGGACTACTGTTCGGTTTAGATTGGTTTTTGCGAAGGCGCTGGGGATTATGTTGACCGAAACGCAAAACATCCTGAACCGGCTTGCTGCCGCCGACCGCGAGCATCAGAAAGAAGCGGGAGGCAGGCTCCTGCTTCGAAGCGTGAAATACGTTTGTGCGGCTATTCTTTCGGGGTTCATCCTTGATGTCATTTTTCATCTCAATGCCGGCTGGCGACTGGGACTTTTGCTGGCGCTGATTTGTGGAGTTTTTGTCCTGGCCATTTTCGGCTGGCATCTCGCTTTTGTGCGGCGAAACCGGATGGAGCATATCGCCCGGTTTCTGGAAACGCGCGATCCCGCACTCGGCTCGCGTTTGATTAATCTGCTTCAGTTAAGCGAACAAACCCAGGACACCTCGCTCGCACTGCTGACGCGCGAGCTGGCGCATCAAGCCGTGGGAAATTATGCCGCCGAACTGGGCGGTGTGCCCATCGAAAATCTCGCGCGCACGCAGGAGGCGCGTCGTCAACTGAAGCGGGCGGCGTGGGCTTTGCTGGCCTTCACCACCGTCTTGGCAATTTGTTTTCGCATCGCTGCGATTGAGGTTGCGCGTTTTGCCGATCCCTTCGGCGATCATCCTCCGTATTCGTTCACGCACCTGGAATTCGTGCAGCCCGGTTCGGCGGGAACGAATGTGCTCTACGGCAAGGGATTGATCGTAAGGGTGAAGGCATTGGGACACCAACCGAAGGAAGTCTTTCTCACCTCATTCCCACCGGGACATCCTGAACAAGCCGTCACGCTCCCCATGTTCGACGAGGGTGGCGTTGGATTCAATCAATTGCTGGACAATGTCCGCAAGGACATTGTCGCCTTTTCCCATACCAAGGATCATGTGAGCGAGTCCAAGCAGATGCATATTGGCGTGGTGCTGACTCCGCAGCTGGAAAAGGCGTTCGTCCGAATTGCGCCGCCCGGTTACACCGGCATCAAGCCGGAAGAGAAACTCTACGAATTCAAGGGGGTGCAGGCGCTCGAAGGCAGCGAGGTGCAATTCCGGCTGCAGTCAAACCGGCCCTTGCGCGAAGGATTGCTTGAAATCACCGCCGGGGATCAGCCACCTCAAAGCATCGTGCTGAAAAAATCGGCGGATAACGAGGTTGCCGGTTCCTTCATCGCCGCGGATTCAGGCCGTCTCCGCTTTGGAATAGTGGATGTTGCCGGACTTCCATCGCAGGGTGATTGCGAGGGCGCACTCACCGTCACGCATGATTTGCCGCCGGAAATTCATATCACGAATCCGGAACGTGACGCGGTCGCCGCGATGGATTTCAAATTACAGGCACAAATCGAGACGAGCGACGACTACGGCCTGCGCGAAATCCGACTGCATCGCGGTTTGAACGGCGTATATTCCACCCCCAAAACATTCAAGTATAACACTGTTGCCCTCGACAGCCGTGAAACCGCTGATTTCAATTTCACTGATCTGGGCATTCAGCCCGGCGATGTGATTTCCCTGTTTGCCGAAGCCGTGGACAATGCGCCGCAACCGCATCTGGCGCGCAGCCAGACCGTCCGTTTGCAGGTCATCAGCGTTGAGGATTACAATAATTATCTGCGCGAACAAAGCGACATCTCCGACACTGAAGCCAAATACGCCGAACTCAACGACGACTTGCAGGAACTGATCGAAAAGCAAAAGGAACTGGGCGAAGCAGCGCAAAAACTGAACAGCCAGCTTGCCAAAGCCGACCCCAAACAGCGTGATGCGCTGGCGCAACAATTGGACAGTTTGATCGCGCAACAAAACGAACTGGACGATCAACTCAACAAGCAGGCCGAACGCATGGAAAATTTTGTCCGGCAACATCCGCTTTACGATGTCGAACAGGACCTGCAGGAATTGTTGCGTCAGCAGGCGGAAAACATCCGTCAAAGCACACAGGCCAATGACCTTGCCACCCGCAACATCGCGCAACGCAGTTCACCGCCTGGCGGCCCGCGCCGGTTGTCGCCCGATATGTTGAACGATTTCAAAAAGGCTTCTGACGATCAAATCGCACGGCTCGGCCAGGTGCATGAGGAAGCTGACAGGCAAATGGTTCAGACGCTCGACGACATGAGCCAGATGCAGGAGTTGATCAAGGATTTCAACCTGTTTGAGTCGCTCTACCGAACACAACAAGACCTCGCGCAACAAACGCAGGCTTACAATCGCCCGGGCCAGTTGAACCGTGAAGACCAACTGGCCTTGAAAAATCTGGCAGCCACCGAAAAGCAGGTGGCTGACGCACTCGACCAGTTGCAAGGAAAACTGCGCGACGATGCCAAAGCCGCCGAAAAACTTTTCCCGAAGGCCGCCCAGAGCGGGCGCGATCTGGCGAATCAAATCAGCGAGCACCGCATGGAACCGCTGGCGGAACAGGCCACCGGCCAGATGCTGGCGGGTGATGGCGAACAATCCTTTCAACTGGCCGACCGCCTGCGCGGCGAGATGGAGAAATTGTTCGGCGAATGCCAGGGCGGCAATTGTCCATCCGGCAATGAACTGGACGCGTATTTGAAATTGCAGCGGATGAATCCCGGCAGCAATTTTGCGCAAATGGGGCGCAGCCGGAAACTTGGTTTTGGCAAGGGACGCGGCCAGGCTTCCGGCATGGGCGAAGGCATGATGGGCACGTCCGGCTACGCGGTGATGGACGGTTCGAGCATGGACGTGCTGGGCAATGAATCCTCCGTCCGCAACGGAAATGCCGCCGCGCGCCAGTCCAGCCGGTTTGGCAAGGGCGCGGGCGCATTGGCTGCCGGTGGCAAAGGCGTGGCTGGCCAACCCGACGTGATTAAAGGATTGAATCCGGTCAACCGCAACTCTGGCGCCAATTCTTCGGAAGCGGTCATCGAGGAATACAACGACATCGTGGAAAGCTATTTCAAGGCAATCACCACGAAAAAGGAAAAACCAGCCAATGAAAATCAAAAATCAAATTAACTGTCATCCATTCGTCCGGGGTTGCAGTGTTTTTATGGCCTTGTGCGCCTTGGCACCTTTATCCTTTGGTCAACCTGCGGCCGCGCCGGCAACGCCGGTTCACTCGGACCTTGCGTTGTTGCAATGCGGCAACCTGATTTACGCGGGAAACAAGAGTTCGGTTTGTTTTGCGGACCATTTCCTCACGGAGGCAGCCAGCCAGACCAACCTGCGGGTGAACAAGAAGTTTTTGCCGGTGCGTCTGGACGCCGATTCCTTGTTCGATTACCCGTTCTGCGTGATGTCGGGCAATGACGATTTTGCCTTCACCCAAAAGGAACGGCAGCAACTCCGGAAATATCTCACGCAAGGCGGGTTTCTGCTGGTGAGCCCCGGCTGCTCGGATGAAAAATGGGACAAATCGTTCCGGCAGGAAATCAAAGTGTGTTTTCCTGAATACCCGCTTCAGAAAATCCCGATGACGCATCCGATTTTTTCCATCGTCAACCCGATTCCCCGCCTGGTGGAAAAACACGGAAATGTCGTGTCGCTCGAAGGACTGGAAATCAATGGCCGGCTGGTGCTGGTTTATTCCAAGGAAGGCTTGAACGATGTTGAAAATGCCAA
>PLZL01000327.1 GCA_003152145.1 Limisphaerales bacterium | reverse complement strand
TGAAAGTTGTTCTCTGACTTGCAAATGATTTTTTCATAGGGGTTATTAACCGGCTTTGGGGTCAGGTTTCATGAGGGCCAACACCCAGGAGCCATGCTGCTTCTGGTTGCGGGCGTGCAGATCGGCGTCGTAAGGCTGGCGGGTTTGGATCATCCGCCAAAGGATTTTCAACAGGCGCTGGCCCAGACAGCGCAGGGCGCACGCATGGCTTTTGCCTTCCGCGCGTTTTTGTCGGTAGTAAACATCGGCCCAGGGACAAACCCGGAGGGAGCATTGTGCCCAAAGATGGACGGTGTGGCGCAGCACTTTGTTGCACTGGTAGCGGACGTGAACCCGGTAAATTTGGCCGGATTGGAAACTGACCGGAGCGGTGCCGGCGACGCATTGCAACGCTTCGGTGTCCTCGAAGCGCCGGGGATTGCCGCCGATTTCGCCCAACAACCGCGGTCCCAAAGTCTGGGCCGCGCCCGGCAACGAGCCAAACAGGTCATGGTCGGGATGTTGTTTAAAGAGCGCCTCGATTTGCTGGCGGTATTGGTCCAACTGGAGTTGCAGGGCGTTGAGCAACTTGGCCAGGCTGAGGGCCAGCAGACTTTTGGCCGAGGTCACCGTCGCCGAGCCGCAGAATTGGCGGGCGTTCTGGAAGATTTCCATCCGTTTGGACGCCGTTTCCGGCCGCCACAGCTTTTGGGTGTGGAGGAATTTTTCCCAGCGCCGCCGGCCGGCGTCGGCCAGTTTTTCCGGGGTGGGGAACTGGATGATAAAGTCCCAGCAAAAGGGCTGCGTCCAATCCTCGAACGCTTCGAGCGCCGCCGGATAATACTCGACCAAGGCTTGCTGGAGTTGGTTGATCAAGGCGGTGCGCTGCTTGATCAGGCCGATCTCGTCGCGACACAACATCTGTAATTGCTGAGTCAAGGGGTCCAGCGGTTGCAGGGCTTTCCATTGCTGACCGTCCTGACGCAAGGCCTCTGCCAGCGACCAGGCATCCAGCCGGTCGGTTTTGTGGCCGCTGGGAGCTTTGCGCTCGCGATAGCTTTTGGCGCTGAGCGGATTGACCGGATAAATGGCACCGTCCAGCGACAGCAGTTGGTCCACGGCGGTTCCTTGGTTGGTTTCGATCGCGACGGCCAGGGCCGGATAAGGCTTAACTTTATCGCGGAACTCTTGCCAACCCGCCAAGGAATGTTCGATGCGAAAGTCAGCGACGATTTGACCCTGACGATCCACGATGACGACATCGTGATGATCGCGGGCCCAGTCGAAGCCGGCGTAGTGAGTGATTTCAAGCCACGGTTTCATCTTTTTGCCTTCGGTTGCTCGCACCGCGGCGCTGTCGATAGTCATGCTGATACACGGAGCCTCGCAGGCTATTGTTCTCTCAGACATTCTGACAGCCGCTGCTGAGGGGGCCGGTAAACTTTCAGGAGTCTTCGTGAGACAAGCTGAAATGGACCGTGATCCCCTCAGAGCGATGCGGCCAGCATCTACTTTGCCTGGTCGCAAATTATTTGTCGCGGCAGAGTTATTCACCGTCGGCTGCGGGAAGCTTCCGTGGGCTCTCCTCGCCGCCGGTTGAATCACTCTGGAAACCGTATCAGCTGATTTCATTTTGCTCGCGCTTGGCGGCGCGGCCTTTGCCTGTCGCCTTGTGCGTTTTCTTTTGCGCGAGTCCGGCGGCGACAAGGGTGTTAAAAAATTCGTTGCTCAAATTTCCCGCGTGTTGGTGACGTTGCGCGATGTCGTAAATGCGCGGAAACAACGGCGCGTCCGGCTTGTCGCCAGCGGGCAGGGCTTCAACGTAGCGGAGCAACGGCGCGGCCAGCGGGATGAATTGCCGCCTTCCGGTCTTGCCCGACACAAGGCGGAGTTCCGCGCGCTGCAAATCCACGTTTTGCCACGTCAGCGCGGCGAGATCGCCGAGCCGTTGGCCGGTGTAGAGTCCAAAGAGAATCATGCCGCGCCATTCGTCGGTTGCGACTTCAAGGATGCGCCGCACTTCCGACAGCGTGAACGGGCGGCGTTCAAAATGGTCTTTGCGTTTCAACAGTGTCACGCGCTCGGCTTCGTTCACGTCAATCAAACCGTCGCGCCGCGCCTGTGCGAACGTGGAGCGGAGAATCTTCAAGCTGACGTTCACCGTGCCAGTCGTCACGCGTTTGGCGAGCGTGTCCCGAAACTTGGTGATGTCCGCCGCCGTCACGTTCGCAATGTCGCGTCGGGCTTTCGCGCCGAGATGTTCCGTGAATTGCGTGGCGACGGTCGAATAACGCGCGTAAGTCTTTTCACCGGCCTCAAGTTCCTTGCGTTTCAACCATGCCTCCATAAAATCAGCGACGGTTGAACCGGGCAGCGTGTCCACGTTCGCCAGCGCGTAAATGTCGGCAATGGCCTTGCGCGCCCGCGATTCGATGAACCGGCCTTGTGAAGCGGCGCGGGCGGCGTCCTCGAATTGGTTGGCGATGCGTTGCGCCTGTTTTCTGTCGGTTGCGCCCGTGCTGCGTTGCGTGCGGCGTCCGTCCGGCAGAGTGAAACAGGCAAACAGGAACGGCGAGCGGGGATGTTTGCGTAGTGATGCCATAGTGGTAACAACAATAGTCACAGCGTCTGCCCGTGTCAGGCGTGTTTGAATATGTCGGAAACATTGGTAAAATGACAAATTATTGGGNNCATGAAATCACCGCTTAAAAACAAATGGGTTCTCATCACCGGCGCATCGTCCGGTTTCGGCGCGGCGGCGGCACGCGCTTTTGGCGCGGAAGGCGCAAAATTATTGCTCGGTGCGCGGCGCGTTGACCGCTTGCGAAAAGTCGCGGCAGAAACAAAAAGAGCAGGGGCAGGGGAGGCGCATTTTCATTTTCTTGATGTTGCTAAAACGGCGAGCGTTGAAAAATTTGTTTCGTGGACAAAAGAAAAAATCGGAAGTCGGAAAGCAGAAAGCGGAAACCTTCACGTTTTGATCAACAACGCCGGCGGCGCGCTCGGCATTGACACGGTGGCCGAGGGCAAGGACGCGGATTGGGAGGCGATGATGCAGTCGAACGTGCTGGGCGTGCTGCGCATGACGCGCGCGGCACTTCCGCTCATGCCGCGCGACGCGGGCGCAAGTCTCATCAACATCGGCTCGCTCGCCGCGCGCGCAGCTTACGCGGGCAGTGCGGCTTATTGCGCGGCCAAGGCGGGTGAATTGCAAATCACGCGCGTGTTGCGGCACGAACTTTTTGGCACGGGAATCCGCGTCAGCTCGGTTGACCCCGGATTGGCGGAAACGGAATTTTCGTTGGTGCGTTTCAAAGGCGACGCGCGCAAGGCGAAGGAACTTTACGAAGGCGCGAGCCCGCTCGTCGCCGAGGACATCGCGGAAATTCTGGTCTGGGTCGCCCGCCGTCCGCCGCACGTCAACATTGACGAGATGTTGGTCAAGCCGGTTGACCAGGCTGACATTGGAAAAGTGTATCGGCGATTGAAAAATTAAATTTCAAATCCCCCGGTTCGCGCGCCACAACAGCACCACACCGACGGCCTGAAAAATAAAATTTGGCAGCCAGAAAATCAGGTGGGGCGCAAACTCAGGTCGCGCGGTCAGGGATTCTCCGAGGATGACGAAGCTGTAATAGACCAGCACCAGCGCGAGCGCGATGGCGATGCCGATGTTGGTCTCGCGCCGGTGCATGCGAATGCCGAGCGGGATGCCGACGAGCGCAAAGCCAAAACTCGCGAAGGAGAAAGCGATTTGCCGGTTCATCTCGGCGCGGTATTGCTCAATCAATTTCTCCACTTCGTGAAATTGGGCGCGCAATTCCTCCGATGAGATATCCACGTCCGTCGGAAAATTGAGCCGCTCCAGATTGCGCGCCTTGGCCTGCAACTGCCAGAACGTCATGTCGTCAATTTTGGGTTCATACCGGACAACGGACTTGTTGGTAGGGTAAAGGTTTCCATAAACAAGCTCTGGAGTAGAAATGGTTTCGCCGCGTTTCGACAAGCCGCGCGCTTCAAACAGATGCAAATAGATTTCCTTGTTCTTCAAATTCGACTCCAGTCGTCCCTCCGGTGCATGAGCCCAATAGGCCACGTTGGTCTCGCTTTCGAGGACGAAAACCCGCACGTCTTCCAGATTGCCGCTGTGATTTTTCCCCACCAGAATGATATAGCCGGGAAAGTCATAAATGGGCCGGCCAGCTGGCAGTTGGATGTTCATCAGGTCCGCGCGCGCACTTAAAATCAGATTCTTATAGGCCACGCGCGAGCGCGGGCCGAGGTCCATGTTGAACCACGCGCTGACGCCGCAGCAAAACAGGCTCAACAGCAAAACCGGCGTGATCAGCGACAGCAGGCTGACGCCGCTGGCGCGCGCGGCGGTGAGTTCTTGATCCGCGCTGAAACGACCAAAGACGAGCAACGTCGCCGTGAGCAGGCCCATGGGCAGCGCATAGACACACACGAACGGGATTAAAAGGCCGATGGCTTCAAGCACCGTGCCGATGCGCGCCTGACTGTTGATGAGCAGCGTGAGGATTTCCTTGAGCACGGTGCCAAGCAGCAGCACAAACGTGAACACCGCCACGGTCAGGAGCAGCGCGGCGAGCACCTGCAACGTCAGATATTTGTGCAGCGTCTTCACTTAAAAATGACCCGGCTTGCGCTGGAGGAATTTTCCGTGGCCGGGCTTGCCGACAAATTTTCCATCACGCACCGCAACCTGGCCGCGCCCCGGCCTTCGGTGAACGCGTTGTTGATGACGCTCGAATTTGCGCCTGGCGGCATGGATCCAATGACGAACGGATTCGGCAATTCAAGCCCGTTTACACTTGTGGCCAATGTCGGCATAACTTGTTTTCTGGTCAATCCCGTTTCGTCTTTAACCGGCTTCAGAAAGGATTGCCTCAACAAATTAACACCCGATGCAATGAAGGAACAGATTATTGCAATGAATCTATGAACTTGTCACTGAATCCAAGCCGCACCGTGGTTTGGGCAGGAGCTGATTTGCGGCAGACGCAATCGGTTCGGGCTTGATAACCGGCCCAGTTGGATTCCAATCTGGGGTGTGGCTGACACCATTCAACCGCCGGGCGATCCGCAAACCGCGCGAACAATCAAGCGCGCCGGGATCAATTCGCTGGCCGGCTCGCTTTTCGCGCTGCGGGCCGCGGACGTTCAACTCTATCGCATCTGCGATGACTTGAGCGGGATGCTCATATTCCCCATGCTGGTTTTCGGTCCGTGGGCGTTTGGCACAACCCAGCAGTGGTCCATCTGGACCATGAACGTCGCGGGCTACGCGCTGGGGATATTGTTGCTCGTAAAGATTTTTATCCGCGGATCAAAAGGATACACGGCGCTGCGTTGGGAAAATTTTTCGAGTCATTCCGCCACGAAAACCCGACATCGGCATCCGCTGGCGCGTTTATTGACCCGCAGCGTGGCGGGATTGACGCTGGCGGTTCTGGCTTTTTGTCTGGTGAGCGCCTGGAACGCGCGTTCCACCTACGATCCCGGCACGCGGCTTTTTGAATACCACCGCTGTCTTGCCTGGCTGCCGCACAGCTTGGACAGCCACCGCACCTGGTTCACCTTTTGGACTTATCTGGGACTGGCCGGTTCGTTCTGGGCGGTCCGCGACTGGCTGCTGGGCATGACTCCGGGCGAGGAGCGCGCCATTCGCGGTGGCAGTGAAAATGATTCCGGCAAACCATCGCGGCTGCTGCCGGGCCGGCTGCGGCAATTGCTCTGGGTGCTTTGCCTCAACGGCGCGTTGCTGGGCGTGGAAAGCATCGTCCAGCGCGCGAGCGGTTCCACCAAATTGCTGTTCATGAGGCAGCCGCTGGTGAATCCGGCAGGCGTGGATCAATTCGGGCCGTATGCCTATCGCGGGAACGCCGCCGATTATTTCAATTTGCTCTGGCCGGTGTGCCTCGGCTTTTGGTGGACGCTGCAACGCGCCGGAGGAACGCGCTTCAGATCACATCACGCGCTGCTGGGTTGCGCCGCCGTCATGGCCGCCTGTCCGATCATTTCCACCAGTCGTGGCGGCGCGCTGGTGGCGGCGGGCATCCTCGTCCTGGCGGTGATTTTCCTGACGGTGACAAATTTCTTTGCGACCGCAAGACGATCGGAAGACCGGCAGACGCGCCGGGGCACGGCGGTGATGCTGGGAATTTTTTTTGTCCTGGCGCTGGCTTTGGGCGGCTATTTCGGCTGGAATTCGTTGGAACCGCGCCTGGAGCAGATCGGGGAAGGTTTCCAAAACCGCGAGGAAATCTTCAACTCGGCGAAGCCGATGGCGGCTGATTTTCCGCTGTTTGGCACCGGGCCGGGAACGTTCGGAACGGTTTTTCAACTCTACCGCATTTCCAGCGCCACCTACTGGCCGGAACAATTGCACAACGACTGGCTCGAAACCCGCATCACGTTTGGCTGGTTGGGATTGGCGCTGCTGCTTGCGGCGCTGGCATGCGTGGGTTTGCGCTGGTTCGTGCCGGGCGGCATTCGCGGCGGCCGGCGGCTTGTCATTTTAATCTCGCTGGCGCTGGCGGGCTGTTTGATTGAAGCGGTCTTTGATTTTCCATTTCAGATTCACTCCATCCTTCTTCTGTTTCTGGTATTCTGCGCGGTGTTGTTCAGCTTGAGCCGCCGGTCGCGGTGAGACGTGAAACGCGAGACGTAATTCGCAATTCTCAACCCATCTGCACCTGTGCCACAAAACCAATCGGTGTGCCAGAACAGGACGCCATCGCCTGACACAACCCCAGGATTCTTTGATAATTCGATGGGTCCCGGCAAAAATCAGGTTAGATACTGGGTAGATACCGGGTAGATTCCGGGTAGATACTCACTACGTAAGCAGCACGTGGACAGTCAGAACCGGGCGGTTGGACATGCCAGAAAGAGCCACAACGACGCGGATTCCATTTGCCGCAAAAGAATGCAAAAGACGCAAAGGTCTAAACCGCGAAAGACGCGAAACAGCCGAAAGGGGCTTTAACGCAAAGACACAGCGCGGCGAAGCCGGAACCAAGGAGCGCGGCATTTATGCCGCCTCGCCACACGGCCATCTGGAGACTTTGGCATTTGCTGAAACCAAACCATATCGGACGGAGAAGCGGCGTGAACGCCGCGCTCCGAAAAATCTTCGACAATATGAGCGATTTGGACGGATTGCAGTGCGAAGGCGCAAAGAATTTTAACCGCGGATGCACACAGATCTTCAGCCTTCACAATTTCAGGATTTCAGCTTTTGCGCTTTATGAAGATTGCTTTATGAAGGTTGCTTGCGAAAAATGCGCTGCGGCTTACGATGCCGGCCAATCCGCATGGCTGCCGCATGAAATTCGATTTGTCCATCGTTTCCGTATGGCTTGCGGCGTTAGCGCCGCTGTTGGTTTTGATTCTGGCAATGGCCGTTGACCGCCACCGCAGGAAACGCCTTGAAAAACCGCCTCAAACCGAAAAACTCCTGCGCCCGCCGGGTTACTCGCTTTCCATCCGGCTCGACGAAACCGTGGATAAAATTGTGAACGCCATGCTTTCCGCCTGTGTCCTTTGCTATTGCGCCGGGGTTTCGGTTGTTCTCACGGTCCAATTGCTGGCCGCGCACGCTACGGTTTTATGGCTTGCACCCGCCGTCGTGCTTCTGGTGGGATTTGCCGTTGCCGGTATCTGGGCCACGCTGCGGGCGTTTCGCCAATACCGGACGGCGCAGGATTACCGTCTCGGCTTGCGCGGCGAACAGGCTGTTGCCGAGGCATTGAGTGAAGTCGCCGATTGCGGGTTTCGCGCCTTCCACGATTTGCAAACGGAAAAACTTGGAAACATTGACCATGTGGCCGCCGGCACGCGCGGAGTTTTTTTGATCGAAACCAAGGCCCGCCGCCGCCGCAAAAGCCGCAAGAAGTATCAGGAGCAGGTTGTGGTCTATGACGGCATAACGCTTCAATTTCCTTGGGGCTATGATGCCGAGGCCGTTCCCCAAGCGGAGCGAAACGCCGGTTGGTTGTCCAACTACCTCACAAAAAAGACGGGTGAAAATGTGGCAGTTCAAGCGTTGGTCATTCTGCCGGGCTGGTATGTTGAGCGGGGAAAAGGCAATTTTAACGTGAAAGCGATGAATGCCACCTACCTCACTGGCTTCTTGCGCCGTGAGGATGAAAAACTGGAACCTGCCCAAGTGCGGCGAATCATCACCGCCCTGGACGAAAAATGCCGGGACGTGGAATTTTGAATCCATGCGCCAAAATGACGCTGGGCATTCAAACCCACTTGCTCCAAACCAATTTCGTGACTAACGTATCCTGCATGAGCACGGTTGAACTCGCCGTAAGAAAAGTCAAGAAACTGTCGGCAACCCAGGCCCGCGAATTGTTGGGCTGGTTGGATGCGCGGCGGTCGAATGGCGTTGCTCGGCGGTCCCTAACCGTGCAGCGCAAGTCAGCGGCGCGCCGGCGTATGAAAAAATTGATGGCATGGCACGATTCGGTTCGCCTGACAACTGACTGGGAGCCGCCGCGGATGCCGGATGATTTGGTCAAATCGTTCCGGCTGTGAACTTCGTGCTGGACACCAACGCGGTCAGCGAAATTGAGAAGCCGCGGCCCAATGGCGGATTTGTGGATTGGTATAGGATTCAGGATCCGGCCCGACTGTTCATCACCACTGTCACCTTGGCCGAAGTGTGGCGAGGTTTTCATTCGTTGCCGCCGAATCACCGGGACTACGAACGAATCAAGCGCATCGCCACCGACCTGCCCCGAAAATATCGCGTGTTAAACTTTGACACCCGCGCGGCGACGATTTGGGGAGAATTGACCGCCCAGGCAAACGGGCCGCTGCCACTGCGTGATTCGCTCATCGCCGCCATCGTCCGCTCACGCGGCCATCGAATCGTCACGCGCGACACCACGCCATTCGATAGCATGGGCTGCAAAGTGGTTGATCCGTGGAAATGAACCGTGCCGGCGCCGCGCGCGGAGAAATTTCTGGGCCGGATGAC
>PLZL01000136.1 GCA_003152145.1 Limisphaerales bacterium | reverse complement strand
CGCGAGGTGCGGACATTTCACGCAGACTAATGCGCGTTCGCGCAAGGCGGCGAAAGCGGATGCTTTCGTCTGCGGATCAAGCGGCGCGGATGCAGGAACAGTTTCGCCCGGTAACGCGAGCAACGAGGCTTGTTCGGCGGCAGGCTGCGAGAGTGCGGAGTGCGGAGTGCGGAGTGCGGAATAAGTTGACGGAGCGCCGGCCTCCGGTCCGGCGTGTTCCCGGAATTTTGTTCGTGCCGTGCCGGAGGCCGGCGTTCCAGTCGCAAGAGGTTTGAAATTTGAGCTTTGAGATTCCTTGATTGGCTGCGCCAGGGCGCGCAGCGTTTCCGGTGAAACGGCAACGTGCCGCACGCCGCGCGATTTCAAGTCCTCCAGATGTTGAATCGTCGCGTCAAGCAGTTGGCCGTAGGCGTCGGACATGGGGTCATCGTAGCCTGTGCCGCGTCGTCCGCACGAAAAATTTCCGGTTCAAGTCACGATGGCAATCCAGGCGAGCAACCCGGCGAGCGCGGCCAATGTCACCGGAATGCCCAGCCGCGCAAAATCCCGGAAGGAAATTTTGATTCCCATCGCGCGCGCCTGCTGGACGACGATGATGTTGGAGACGCTGCCGAGGATGATAAGGCCGCCGCCGAAGCTGTTGGCCAGCGCCAGGATGTAAGCCGCGTCGGGCCGTGAAAGGTCGACGACGTTGAGCAACAGCAGCACCGCGGGGGAATTGCTGATTAAATTCGAGAGCGCCGCCGTGGCCAGCGCCAGATTGACGGGCGCGTTGAGGTCGAATCCGCCTTGCGCCAGCCAGCGCATGGCCTGATCGCCGCAGCCGGTGGATTGAAACGCGCCGGTCACCACGAACAATCCCATGAAGAGAACGAGTATCGGCCATTCCACCAGCCGCAACAAATCGTCGGTGCGAAACTTGGTGCTGGCCAGATGGATGCCGGCGGCGGCCAGCGCGATGATTTCCTTGGGGAGCGGCGAGAAAAACAGGCCGACGGCCACTGCGAGAATAACCAGTCCTTTGATCGTGTGCGCCCGGTTGAACGGGTAAGTTTGCTGGCTCAATTCATTTGGCGCTGGCGGGGCCGGTTGAAGTTTTCCACGCGACAGCATCCAGATGATGCCGTAGGCGGCGGCCATGGCAAAAATGACCGGAACGAAGGTCCAAAGAATGTAACGGCCGAAGTCAAGGTGTGCGACCTGGCCAATCATCATGTTCTGCGGATTGCCGATGAGCGTGGCCGCCGCGCCGATGTTGCTCGCAATTGCCAGCGCAATCAAAAATGGAACCGGATTGATCTGTTTGCGCAGGAGCGCGGCCCCGGCAATCGGCGCAAAAACGTAGCAGACGATGTCGTGATTGAGAAAGGCGGAAAGGCCGCCGGTCACCAGCATCAGGACGAACAGAAAGCGCGCGGGATGCCCGAGCCGCGCCGAGATGCCGCCGGCCACCCGGTCGTAAAATCCCGACAGCCGGAGNNGAGGAAAATCGTAGGCCAGTTGACATAGGAAATGGCATCGGCGGTGGTGACATCGCCAAAAATCATCATGGCGATGGCACCGAGCAGGGCAATGCCGACGCGATTGAGCTTCAAACCCGGCACGCGCCCCACCGCAATCCCCAGGTAAGTGACGGCAAAAATCGCCAGAATGACCGGTTTCCCGTGGGAACCTGCGGACGCCGTGGCAATCATTCCGGTCATGACAGCAAGTTTATTTTGAAAACGCCGCGAAAGGAGCGCGGACGGCTCGTCCGCGCGAAGCAAAGCGCCGAACTCGCGGGCGAGCCGCCCTCACTCCGACCCGTTGCCAAATACTGCGAAGGCTTCATTTTACTTTGCCAGTTGTTTGCCGATGGACTGCAATTCCTTCCGGCGCGCCTTGTCAGGCTTGGGATAGCTCATCTTGAGTTTCTCCAGCGTGTCGAGGACGATTTGCGAAATGATGAGCCGCGCGTTCTCCTTGTCATCGGCGGGCACGACGAACCACGGCGCGTGGTCGGTGCTCGTCGCGCTTAGACAGGCTTCATAGGCCTTTTGATAATCCTTCCACCGCGCGCGCTCCGCGATGTCCGACTGGCTGAACTTCCAGTTCTTTTTCGGGTCGTCAATGCGTCCGAGAAACCGCCGCCGCTGTTCCTCCCTGGAAAGGTGCAGAAAAAATTTCACGATGCGCGTGCCGTTGAGAAAGAGATGCTTTTCCAAATCCAGAATGGAGCGATACCGCTCGTCCCAGATTTTTCCCCCCTCGAGCAATTCCCCGGGCAGTTTCTGCGCGCGGAGAAACTCCGGATGGACGCGCACGACCAGCACTTCCTCGTAGTAGGAGCGGTTGAAGATGCCGATGCGCCCGCGTTCCGGCAGGCAGCGCGTCGTGCGCCAGAGAAAATCATGCGCCAGGTCCTCGTCGCTGGGGCGCTTGAAGCTGAAGACCTCGCAACCCTGCGGATTGATGCCGGACATGACGTGCTTGATGGCGCCATCCTTGCCCGCGGCGTCCATCGCCTGAAAAATCAGCAGCAGCGCGTAGCGACCGTGGGCATAGAGCAGACCCTGCCGCGCACTCATTTCTTTGGTGTGGGCCTCGAGCAGCTTTTGGTAATGCTCCTTCGACTTGTAGAACGGCTTCACTTTGGTCGGCCATTTCTTGAGCCTGACCTTTTCGCCTTCGCGAACGCGGAATTCTTTCGGTTCAATTTTCATCGGCTGATCCCTTTCATGCGCCAATGGATTGGAGCAGAGCCGGTTTTTTAGAGCAAGATGGATTTTGTGCGCCGAATCAAGCTGGCGCATGTTGGTTGATCATCTGCGAACCCATTTGTGTTGCCGCGGGTGACGGCTCATTGCTTGTGCGCTCAACTTCGCGCCTTTGGCCAGCCCGCGCAAGCCCGGCTGTTCGGCAAGGAAAAGGCGCGGCACGCGCATGCTGGCGAACACGAGATTGCCTTTGTGAAAATATGGCCTCATGCGCGTGCCTTGCGGAGGTCCGGCCACAACGGTTTCAAGTCCGGGTCTTCGAGACCCATGAGTTTGATCTTGTTGGCGTCACCGAGCGTGCAGGCCTTCTCCAGCCACGACCTGGCCGCGTTCAAATCGCCCGACTGACATTCATAGCAAGCAAGGTTGTAGGCGATGATTTGTTCCTTGGGAAACGCCTGCAGGGCTTGAACCAGAATCGCCCTGGCTTGAGGAATGCCGCCGCCGGGTTTGCGTCGAACCGCATACGCCAGCGAAATCCACGCGCCCGGCTGGTGCGGTTCCAACTGCGTGAGCGTGCGGGCAATTTCCGCCGCCGCAATCCATTCGCCGGCCTTGGCGCAAACTTCATAGCGAATGATGAGCACATGCGGGTGGGAACGGAATTGCGCCGCAATTTGTTCCAGCTCCGCCCCCGCCTCGGCAAGGTCGCCCAGTTCCAGCCAGCCTGTGGCGGCAGACAGATGATGGCTGTCGGGCGGTTCCAACGGTTTCATCTGCGATTCACGATCCGGATCCGCGGCGCTCATGCCCGCAGCCTATCACACTTTCAGGACAAAATCTCTCCGAACGAAATCGCGGTGGTGAATTCCTCTGGGAAAACGGCACCGGCAGGAGGACCATTCCTTGATCTCACTCCCATAAGCGGTAGGGAAGCCCGTTCTTCTCAAGGTAGTTTCCGCAACGCGGGCAGCGGCCCGGGGCATTCCAGATTTTAATCTGGTGAGATGCGGCCACAGGGCAAACCGGTTTCACCGCTGCCCAGTGCTGTTGCTTGGGCGGATCCGAAGAACGCCGTCCGGGTGCAAAGACACTCCACGGATTTTTCACCAACCAGAATGGCGGGATGTTGACCCCGGCAGGCAATAGATTGCTGCCGGACCTGGTTTTGACCTCGGCGGGAGCCGGTTCCTCTTCGCCCTCACGCAACCGAAGACGGGTAAACACGTCAAAAAGCCGGCGGCAATCGAGACAGACGATGGTTTGCACGGCGCAGTTGATGCCAGCGTCGGCGCCGCCACCAACGCGCGCCTGGTATTGGCATTGCGGACACTCGAATTGGAACGTCCGGCCCATGTTCTGGAGATACAACTTTGGCAGCAGCAAATCCACTCACTTTGCCGCGAAGTCACATGCCTGACCGGCAGCGCAGACTGCGTTTCGGCTATTGCGCCGGGCTGCCGGGCTTTCCCGGAAACGCGAACTTCACCAGCAACGGCGCTCCCCGGATCAAATAGAGGCCCACGAGCGCGCCGACCACCCACTTTATGAGCAGGTATGCCGGCGCCGTGAGCGTGGGAACTAATCCCAATGACGCGTGACGAACGATGAATATGATGCCCAGAACACCGACGGCCCGCAGAAACAACGCAAACAATTCTTTTGAGTTCATATACGCCTTTCTTTCTTGTGTGGTTTTTGTTGCTCAACCTGTTTCCCGCAGGCAAAGGTCTGCGGTCAAACACCGCAAGGCTGATTGGTTTTGTAGGTTAGCATCCAGCCCCACCCTGTCAACCTGTTCCGAAACACGGTGGCACGATTTGAAAAGTAGCGCGGGCGTCCCGGCCTTCAAAATCCAAAAGACTTGATCGTCCTCTTCCTCATCCATCGTCGCGTGAAATTCAGCGGCCACACCGGTCAGAAGCCCGCGCTGTTTCCAATCCGCGCGAATTGACCCACCATCGGGCTTGCCTTCCGGCCCCGTTCCGCGCAAGAGAAGGGCATGATTTACCAAAAACAAATCCTGCTGGAAACCCGGGGACNNTGTTCAACGTCGGCAGCACCGGCGCGCTTGGCACCCTCGAATACGAACCGGGACTGCTCGAAGACCTGCCGGACATGCTGGACAAACTCATCCCGCCCGGTCGCAACTACGGACATGAACGCGCCTGGCACGACGGCAACG
>PLZL01000335.1 GCA_003152145.1 Limisphaerales bacterium | reverse complement strand
GCACAGGCATCCGACGCCCTTGCCGCCATTGAACGGCTCGGCACATTCTATCAAACCACCGGGCGCAAAGTTTCCCTGCTGGCGGCGGTCTCCGAGTAATGCGAGGCTGCTGCCAAGCTGCGCGGGCGGACACTGACGGAAGCCGTCGAGGGCTTCTCCCGCACCGTTGCGACGGTGAAGCGCCAGAAGCTCACGGCAGCGACCGAGGAATTCATTGCCGCCGAGGAACCCCGCACGCAAAGCAGCAACGGCCAGCGGGCGCAACTGTCTCCCAAATATCATTACAACCGGGCGATTCAGCTTCGCCGGTTTGCCGGCACTTTTCCCGGCTATGCAGTTTGCGATATTGGCAAGCACGACTTGGACAGCTTCTTTGCCTCGAAACTCGTTTCCAAATTCTCGTCCAAAAGCCGGAACCATCATCGCGCCGCCCTCGCGCAGTTTTTTTCGTGGTGCGTTCGCAAGGATTACCTGGCTGTTGGCCATCGTCTGAATGAGGCGGACGCGATGCGAGCGGAGCACGCGAATACGGCGGAAGTCGAGTTTTACACGCCAAATGAATTCCGTGCCCTGCTGGAAGCGGCGGACGGCTCGCTGCAGGCAATGATTGCCATTGGCGGGTTGGCCGGACTTCGCACCGCCGAACTGCTGCGGCTGGACTGGGCGGACGTTTGGCGCGTGCGTGGTCATATTGAAGTCACGGCGGGCAAATCCAAGACGCGGCAACGCCGCCTTGTGGAAATCTGTCCCGCCCTGGCCGCGTGGCTTGGACAGTTCCGCACGTTCACGACAGGCAAACTTTGCACGCTGCATGAAATCACGTTCCAACAGCATTTTGTGGAACTTTGGAAAGACGCGAAAATAACACGCAAACCGAACGGACTGCGCCACGCCTTTTGCACATACCATTTCGCCTTGCACGACAACGAGAACCTGACGGCGCAACAAGCCGGTAACTCACCCGCGATAATCCATGCACACTACAAGGGACTCGCCACCAAGAAAGAGGCGGAAACCTGGTTCGCCATTAAACCGGCCAAGACCGCAAAGAACATTATCCGACTGGCGGATGGAGTCAGAGTGTGAAGGCCATCAAAATCGGAAAAACCTGCCATGCACAATAAGCCTGGCATGACGCCATTTCAGTATGAACATCACGGCTGAAATCAGATTCGACCTTGACCAGCCGCCGCAGAAATTTCGGTTTCATNNATTCTCGTCAGGTTGGGATTAGGCGATATGCTTTCAACAAACTGGTTTCTGCAAATCACAAAGACCTGCTTATGAAACAGAGAAAACTTGGAACCCAGGGATTGACCGTGCCGGCACTCGGTTTGGGCTGCATGGGAATGTCGGAATTCTATGGCTCGCGTGATGACCAGGAATCCATTGCCACCATACACCGGGCGCTCGATCTGGGCGTCAACTTCCTCGACACCGCCGACATGTATGGCTGCGGGGACAACGAAAAACTCGTGGGCCGGGCGATAAAGGGCCGCCGTGACCAGGTGATTCTGGCCAGCAAGTTTGGAAATGTCCGTGATGAACAGGGCAAGTTTCTCGGCGTGAATGGCCGGCCCGGATATGTCCGCAAGTGTTGTGATGCGAGTTTGCTACGACTCGGTGTCGAGCGTATCGACCTTTATTATCAGCATCGCGTAGATTCCAATGTGCCGATCGAAGAAACCGTCGGGGCGATGGGTGAACTGATCATAGCCGGCAAGGTTCGTTATCTCGGCCTGTCAGAGGCGGCTCCATCCACAATTCGCCATGCCGCCAAGGTGCATCCGATCACCGCGTTGCAGACCGAATACTCGCTGTGGACCCGGGACGTGGAGACGGAGATTTTATCCACCTGCCGGGAACTGGGCATTGGCTTTGTGCCTTACAGTCCTTTGGGGCGCGGCTTCCTGACCGGTAAGATTCAGAAGATTGACGATCTGGCGGCAAACGACTGGCGACGGCATGGCCCACGCTTCCAAGGGGAAAACTTCGAGCGCAATCTGGGAATTGTTCATCGCCTCGAAGCCATCGCTCAACGGAAAAGATGCAAACCGGCTCAACTGGCGTTGGCCTGGGTCTTGGCACAGGGCGAAGACATCGTCCCAATCCCCGGCACCAAGCACCGCAGCTATCTTGAGGAAAACGTGGCAGCACTTCAAATTGAACTGACACCAGAGGATTTGGCGGAATTTAACAGGGCTGCGCCGGTGGGAAGCACGGCTGGTGCGCGTTATCCAGAGTGGAGCATGGCCGCTTTGAACCGTTGAATTTTTACAGCGCCGTTGCGGCGTTGAACTGGTGCGAAGGAGAGTTTATCAGAGCGCTTCCGCGCTCACTCTCTGCCCTCATGTTTTCTTTACGTCCTGAGTAAAAAGTCACGGCCAAACCTGCCTGGTGCGGAAAAACTGTTGCGGGGCGTTGGTCACGAGTCCGTAAAGAATCATCAGGCGATCACTCACCAACAGGCGCTCCAGTTCATACCAGGCCGCCGGCGCAAGGTTCGTGGTGGCCTCAATGGCATTGGTTGTGCCTGGCACCCCATACATCGCGATCCCAAATTGCGGCTGGTTGGTCATAAACAATATCGGCTTGGTCACGATTACGATTACCTGCCCGCCGACCGGGATGTTCGGGACGGCTTCTCCACCGGCACGAATGGCGGTAAGATTGTTTATTGTCAATGGCACGATTGCTGAATCTCCATTCGTCAGCGCCTGGAAATTCAGCCAGGCCAGAATCCGGTTCGGCGGCGGCAGCACTGCGGGGTTGAGAGAGAAGGCAATGGGATGGCCGTTGGAGCTGACCGTGCCGGACGCCGTTGAAACCACTTCGGACGAAACGGGCGTCACCGCCAAAACCTGGAGATGCGAGTCATCCGTTTTCAGCATCAGACTCAGATGGGTCAGGTCCAGCACGGTCTGCAACACAAACGGCACCTGATTGGTTTCACCCCCCAGAACGTTGGTTGAGCCGATGGAAAACACGACCGGCGGCACGCCATAATTGAAAACACTCACCTCTCGCGAAATGCCTTCAACGTGGGCGGACAACTGGCCGAAATTGAATACACTCAGTTCGCGCGAAAGGGCTTCAACGCTCGTGGCAGACGGTCCGAAGTTGAACACACTCACTTCCCGCGAAATCGCTTCCGCGTTGGAGGGTGGCTGTCCGAAATTGAAAACACTGAGCTCGCGCGAAATGGCTTCCGTGGCCGTAGAAAGCTGACCAAAATTGAACAAGCTCACTTCGCGCGAAATCGCTTCCGAAGTCTGGCCTGATGCGGTCAGGTGTGCAAACAATGCGGCGGCCAGCAGCAGGGAACGTCCAAGCCACATGTCTTGCAGTTTTTTGCCGGTTTTCATTCGGCTCGTCGGGAATTATCAAGCATCAAGGCTGCACGTTTCACGGTGACACGGCACGCGCCTGGATAATTGTGTGGCTCAATGGCAAAATGGTTGTCAGTTGCCAGTTCGCCAAATTCGTGTTTCCGCTGACGAAGCTGGCTTGCAGTATTGACTGCGGGGCGTTGCGCGGCTGGATATAGACGTTGACCGTTCCGCTGGTCGGGAAGTTGGAGGTCTGAAGCAAAATGACAACGGCGTTGGTGTTGGCGATCGTCAGATCATCCCCGTTCGACGTCATCGCTGCTTTGGGATCAGCCGGAGCCGTCAGGCTCGCCACCGAAACCACCTTCACACTCGGCGCGTTGGTGTCCGGCCAGATAATCAATGGCGTTGGCGGAACAGCAATGACCGGAGGATCCAGATTGAGCGAACCACTCGCCGTATTTGCTTCGAGGCGTATGCGCCCCGGATAACCGCCTCGACCATTCATAACCACTGCTTCAATGCGTCCCGAACCGGTTATTTGGTCGGCGACCAAGCGGATGGCTCCGCCGCTTCCTGCCGCAGCCCATGGACCGTAACCTCCGTCAGCGCTTATTGCGCCAGTGCCCGAAACGGAAATTGTGCCGGAGGCTGCAATTAATATCGCTCCACCGCCGCCACCGCCATTCTGGCCATTATCGCTGGCGCTTCCTCCTGAACCGCCAATCAGGGGAACAATTTGAGGGTTCCCATAGCTCCTCGGCTGGCCGGCGCCGTATTGGCCATGATCGTTGTATGCACCACCGGGACCAAAGCCGCCCGAATAACCGAGGGTTGATTGAACTGTCGCGCCGCCCCGAAACCCCCCAGGCCCACCTTCAGGCGGGTTGACGGTATCGGTGCCTCCATATACGCCATCAAGGCTTAACCACCCGTCAATCGTCACATTGCCATTCACCAGCCAAACCACCGGCGCGTGGGTTGGATGGTTGGAAAATGTCAGCGTCGCCCCGTTTGAAATGACCACTGAAGAATACTTGAAGACCACCGCCCACTTGTCCGGGTCGTAAATGCCCCTGCCCGCATTGGCCGTGTTATTGTTGGTCCTGTTGCCCGTCACCGCCTGGCCGAGGTCAATCACGGTATTGTTGCTGATGATGAGCGCACCATCCGAGCCATCGCTTGGGATGCTGAGTTGCGCGAACAGAGACGAGGTGAACGCCGCCAGGCAGGCAGCGAGAGCCAGTGTGAGTTTGATTTGTGTTTTCATAGGAGTGCAAAGAATGGTTAATGTCTCAAATCTTGATTCGTTGGTTGTTTAGATTTTATTCTTCGACAGACTGTTTGTCAAGGAGGAATTAGTTAAGCTTGCTGATGTCAATTTGGGGAGGCGCCGCGTGAAATGGCAAAAACTCCATTGCCCTTTGCCCGCACGGCGAGTTCGAGCCGGCCCAGAGGCTCCGGCTGTTGTTATCTCCTGCGCATTGGAGGCATTAAGGTGGGGTGGTGCTGCTGA
>PLZL01000146.1 GCA_003152145.1 Limisphaerales bacterium | reverse complement strand
GCGTCCTTGTTCGGAAAATCCTCGCGGAAATGTCCACCGCGGCTTTCCTTGCGTTCGATGGCCGCGCGGGTGATGGCTTCCGAAACGGTGAGGAGATTTTTCAAGTCCAGCGCGGTGTTCCAGCCGGGGTTGTATTCACGGTGGCCATAAACCGCGACGTGCCGGGAGCGTTCCCAGAGTTTGCCCAACCCGTCGAGCGCCCGGGCCATTTCNNGCTGCCGCCGGTGCTCGCGCCGCGATCAAACGGTTCGAGCGCCTGCTTCACGGCCGCTTCAATCTGCGCGTCATTGACCTGTCCGGCGCCGTGTTCCTTCGCAAATTTCGCGGCAAATTCTCCGGCGCGTTTGCCAAACACGATCAAATCGGAAAGGGAATTGCCGCCCAGCCGGTTTGCGCCGTGCAATCCGGCGGCGCATTCGCCCGCGGCGAACAGCCCCGGCACGGTGGACATCTGCGTGTCGCCGTTCACGCGGATGCCGCCCATGGTGTAATGCGTCGTGGGGCCGATTTCCATCGGCTCCTGCGTGATGTCGAGGTCAGCGAGCTGCATGAACTGGTGATACATGCTCGGCAGCTTGCGTTTGATGTGCTCGGCGGCGTTCGGGATTTTTTCCTTGATCCACGCGATGTCGAGAAACACGCCGCCGTGCGGACTGCCGCGGCCGGCCATCACTTCGCGCCGGATGCAGCGGGCGACATGGTCACGGGTGAGCAGTTCGGGCGGGCGGCGCGCGTTCTTGTCGCCCGCGCAATAACGCCAGCCTTCTTCGGGATTGTCCGCGGTCTGGTTTTTGTAAAGATCGGGAATGTCGTCGAACATGAACCGTTTGCCGTCCTTGTTCCGCAACACGCCGCCTTCGCCGCGCACGGCCTCGGTCACCAGCAGGCCCGCCACGCTCGGCGGCCAGATCATGCCGGTCGGGTGAAACTGGACGAATTCCATGTCCGCCAGTTCCGCGCCCGCGTGATAGGCCAGCGATTGTCCGTCGCCAGTGCCTTCCCAGGAATTGGTGGTGATCTTGTAGGCGCGCCCGATGCCGCCGGTGGCGAGCACGACGGCTTTCGCCTTGAAGATTTTGAACCGCCCGCGCTCGCGGTCGTAACCGAACGCACCCACGACGCGGTCGCCGTCCTTGAGCAGCGTGACAATCGTGTGCTCCATGTGAACGATGATGCCCTGATGAATGCCGTGGTCCTGAAGCGTGCGGATCAATTCCAGTCCGGTGCGGTCGCCGACGTGCGCGAGCCGTGGATAACGATGGCCGCCGAAATTGCGCTGGAGAATTTTCCCGTCTTTCGTGCGGTCAAAAACCGCGCCCCACGCTTCGAGTTCGTGGACGCGCTCGGGTGCTTCTTTCGCGTGGAGTTCGGCCATGCGCCAGTTGTTGACGTATTGGCCGCCGCGCATGGTGTCGGCGAAATGCACGCGCCAGTTGTCTCGGTCATCCACGTTGCCCATCGCCGCCGCCATGCCGCCCTCGGCCATGGCCGTGTGGGCCTTGCCGAGGAGAGATTTGCAGACCAGCCCGACTTTCACGCCCGCCGCCGAGGCCTCGATGGCCGCGCGCAATCCCGCGCCGCCCGCGCCGATGACGAGCACGTCGTATTCAAAAATTTCGTAATTGGTGGCCACAGGTAAAATTTTGTTTTCGGTTTAGAAAAATCTGAAATCGTGCCAGATGCCCATCGAACAGAGCCGGATGTAAACATCAGCAAAACCGACCCAGAACAGGCTCAACCACGCCCAGAGCATGTGACGTCGGTTGAGGCAGCTCACGCAGGAATAACCCTTGGCGCACGCCGGTTTCTTGGAGACTTCATCCATGAAACCGCCAATCAAATGCCGCAGCGAATGGCAGCCGAAGGTGTAACCGGCAAGCAAAACCACGTTCACAATCAAAACCAGCGTTCCGACGCCGACGCCGAAATGTTCCGCACCTGCCGCATCCGAGAACCACATCGCCTTCCACGCATCATAGGAGAGAATAAAAATGAAAATCACGGCCACATACATAAAGTAGCGGTGGATGTTCTGCATGATGAGCGGGAAGGAGCGCTCGCCGAGAAAAATTTTCCGCGACTCGCCGACGGCGCAGTTGATCGGGTCGGCCCAAAACGCCTTGTAATACGCGCCGCGATAATAATAGCAGGTGAAGCGGAAACCCGCCGGCGCCCACAAAATCAGGAAGGCTGGGGAAAATCTGGGCAGCCACGACGGCCACCAGCCGGGAGCCGTTCCGAAAATCGCGTGCGGTGACGTGCCGAAAATTTCCGGCGAATAAAACGGTGACAGATAATCCGCGCCGCTAGTGCCAGGACCGCCATACCAATAATAATTTGCCTGAAACGCCGCCCAGGTGGAATAGACGATGAAGGCGGAAAAGCCGAGAAAGACGAACAGCGGCTGCACCCACCACGCGTCGGGGCGCGTCGTTTGGGCGAACGGTCTTTGCGGCGGCAACGTATCTGCGTAAGCCATAGAGTCATTAACCTTAATAATTTTAAGCTGAAGCGTCAATATACTTGGGCAAGTATAAGCACTGCTACGATAATACTTGCCGGATGCTTATTGCTGCGTTGAAGCCGGCGGCGGCGCCGCGGTCCATTCATTCAGCCCGCGTTCGCTTTTGCCGGCAGGCGAAAGGCCGAGCATTTCCAGCGCCTCGCCGACGAGATAAAGCGAGCCGGTGATGACAACAAAGGCATCCCCCCCCGATTTTTTCAGCGCCCCGGCCAGGTTGGCACAGGCAAAGATTTCCGCCGACGGATTTGCGGCGCGACACGCCACAGCCAGATCATCCGCATTGGCGGCACGTTCACTTGCGACTGGAACAGTGAAAATCCGCGCAGCCAGCGGCGCAAGCGTCTCGCAAATGTGCTGCCAGTCCTTGTCCTGAAGCACTCCAAGAATCAGCGCGCACCTTGCCGCCAGGAAATGTTTCTCCAAAGCTTCGCGCAGAGCTTTTGCGCCGGCGACATTGTGTGCACCGTCCAGCAGGATTTTTTGGCCGTTCAGCCTTTGAATCAATTGCAATCGCCCCGGCCAATTAACATCGGTCAGGCCGGCGCGGATTTTGTTTTCGGCGACTGGAATTTGCTTCTGCAAAATTTCAACCGTTGCCAGCGCCAGGGCGGCGTTCAGCTTTTGGTGGTCGCCCAGTAACGGTGGGGCGAGCGTCCCCGCGAGCCGCAATTCAATATCATTGGCCACCACAATCGTAAGCGGCGCATTTTTCTCCCGCGCAATTTTTTCAATCACGGCCAGTGCTTCCGACTCATCTGCCGCCGTCACGACCGGAACGCCGGGTTTGGTGATACCAGCCTTTTCGGCGGCGATTTTTCCGATCGTGCCGCCGAGCCATTGTTCATGGTCAAAGGCGATGTTCGTGATGACGCTGGCCAGCGGCGTGACGATGTTCGTGGCGTCGAGCCGTCCGCCCAGGCCGGTTTCCCAAATGACCAGGTCGCATTTCTGCCCGGCGAAGAATTTCAGCGCCATGACCGTGACGACTTCAAAAAACGTCGGGTGATGGTCGGAGGGAAATTGTTTGAGCAACGGCTGCAATTCCGTGACGAGCCGGACGACTTCGTTTTCGGAAACAAGCTGCCGGTTGATCTGAATCCGTTCGCGGAACGAGACCAGGTGCGGCGAGGTGAATAGCCCGATGCGCAATCCGGCCGCGCGGTAAATGCTTTCAAGCATGGCGCAGGTCGAGCCTTTGCCATTCGTGCCGGCGACATGAATGAAGCGAAGCCGGTTCTGCGGATGACCCGCCAGCGCGGCGAGTTTGAACGCGTTTTCCAGCCCGAACTTTGCGCCGAACAAACGCAGGCCGTAAANNGGTGCGGCTTGCTCTGGAATTCCGGATGGAACTGGCTCGCAATGAAAAACGGATGGTCGGCGAGTTCGATGACCTCGACGAGCCTGCCGTCGGGCGAGAGGCCGCTGAAAACAAAACCGGCCTTTTCGAATTTGTCGCGGTAGCTGTTGTTGAATTCGTAGCGGTGACGGTGGCGTTCGTTGACGACGAACGAGCCGTAAAGCTCCGCCGCCTTCGTGCCGAGCGCCAACTGGCACGGCTGCGCGCCCAGCCGCATCGTGCCACCTTTCTTGGTGACCTTGCGTTGCGCGTCGAGCATGGCGATGACCGGATGCGGCGTGGCCGGGTCAAATTCCGTCGAATGCGCTTTGTTTAACTTCAAAACGTTGCGCGCAAATTCGATGGTGGCGATTTGCATGCCGAGGCACAGGCCGAGGTAGGGAATCTTGTTTTCACGCGCATATTGCGCCGCCTTGATTTTGCCTTCGATGCCGCGTTCACCGAATCCACCGGGCACGAGTATGCCGCCGAGTCCCTTCAAATGTTTCTCCGCGCCGTCCTTTTCGATTTCCTCGGCGTCCACCTGCACGATTTCCACGCCGCAATCGTTGCCGACGCCGCCGTGCATGATGGCCTCGTAAACCGACTTGTAGGCGTCCTGCAACCCGATGTATTTGCCGACGACGCCGACGCGCACGCGGTGCTGCGGCGCGATAAGTTTACGGATGATTTCCTGCCAGTGCGTCATGTTGGCGGGCGGCACATCGAGGCGCAGCAGCCCGCAGACCAGGTCGTCGGCGCGCTCGCGCTGGAGCATGAGCGGCACTTCGTAAATCGAATGTTCCACGTCCTG
>PLZL01000121.1 GCA_003152145.1 Limisphaerales bacterium | reverse complement strand
CAGACGAAAAAGTGCGGATAGCCAAGGTGTTCCTGGAGCCAGCCGCTCCACATGCCCGGCAGCATCATGCCCAGCGCCATGAAGCCGGTGCAGATGGCGTAGTGCGCCGTCCGGTGTTCGCCGCGCGCGATGTAAATCATATAGAGCATGAACGCCGTGAAACCGAAACCGTAGCCGAATTGTTCAACCGCTACGCCCGCGCCAATCGCAAATAAATTTCCCGGCTGCGCGCAGGCAAGCCAGATGAATACCGCATCCGGCAAGTGAATCGCCAGCAGCATCGGCCACAGCCAGAATTTCAAGCCGTGCCGCGCCACCACCAGCCCACCAAGCAGCGCGCCGCACATGAATGCAATGACGCCCGTTGTTCCGTAAATTTCGCCGATTGTTTTGATTGCCAGGCCGAGTCCGCCTTCAGCAGCCGGCGCGTGCAAAAAAATCGGGATGATTTTCACGAGTTGCGCCTCGCCGAGCCGATAAAGCAGCAAAAAGAGGATCAACAAGAGAATTTTCGGCTTTTGAAAGAATGCCTCGAAGGTTTTCAGAAATTCGTCAAAGAAATTTTCTGACGCGCTGATTTTTCCCGGCTGATCCGCCGCCGGTCGCGGCAAAATGAAACGATGGTAAAATCCCAGGCCGAAAAAAATGGCGGCGGCGAGCATGAAAACCGTTGACCATGCCAGGGTGGGATTGTGGGTTTGGTTTTCAATTTCTCCGGCCAGGAAAACGAGGCCGCCTTGCGCTAAAACTTTTCCGACATTGAAAAAAATGCTGCGAAATCCGATAAAAAACGACTGCTCGCGTTCTGTTGGCGCCATCATGTAAAAACCGTCCGCAGCGATATCATGCGTCGCGGAGCTGAACGCCAAAACAGAGAAAAAGACAATCGTCCATTGGATGAAATGCGGTGCGGGAATCATCAGAGCCACGCCGGCCATTCCCGCGCCCAGCAGCAATTGTGTCGCCCAAATCCATTGCCGCCGCGTTTTCAAAATGTCAACGACCGGACTCCATAACGGTTTGATGACCCACGGCAGATAAAGCAGACTTGTGAAAAAAGCCGTCGCCCCATTCGACACACCGAGGTCGTTGTAAAACATCACCGACACCGTCGCCACAAGCGCGTTCGGCATTCCTTCGGCAAAATAAACCGTCGGAATCCAGCACCACGGGCTGCGGGAGGTTGATTTTGAATCGGCCATCAGCCCTTGAGTAACAGGCTTTGCGGGCGGGTGCAAAAAATTTCCGGCTTGGCTCTGTGGCCGTGTAATGGTTGAGTCTGCGCATGATCGGCGCTTTTCTCAACGCCACCGGCATTTTGCTCGGCGGTCTGTTCGGCCTCGTGCGGCGCGAGCCGCTTTCCGCCCGCACGCAGATTTTTTTCAGGAACGCCCTCGGCGTGTTCACCGTTTTTTTTGCGGTGCGCCTCGTCTGGTTGAGCGTCAACGGAACATTCCTGTCGTGCCTGAAGCAGCTTTTCGTCGCCGCGCTCGCCATTACACTGGGCAGCCTGCTCGGCAAACTGCTGGGTCTGCAGAAAATGTCGAACCGCCTCGGCCGTTACGCTACCCGTCTCCTCTCGTCCGCGGAAACCGATTCACCCCGCAAAATCGCCGACGGCTTTTGCGCCTGCACGATTTTATTTTGGGCCGCGCCGCTCGGCCTGCTGGGCGCGGTGGCGGACGGATTGTCCGGCTATTTTTATCTGCTCGCCGTCAAGGGCGTGATGGACGGGCTGGCGATGACGAGCTTCGTGAAAATGTTCCGCTGGCCCGCGACAATGTCCGCTATCCCGGTCTTTGCCCTGCTCGGATTTATCACCCTGACCTGCCAGCTTTACACCCAGCCGTTTCTCGAAGCCCGCCAATTGATTGATTCCGTCAATGCTGCCGCCGGCCTGATCGCTTGCGCGGTCGCGCTGGTGATTTTTGAGGTGCGCAAGGTGGAACTGGCGAATTTCCTGCCGTCCCTTGCCGTCGCGCCGTTGCTCGCGTGGCTGCTCAAATAAAACCGCTTGCCATGCGCGGCGGTTTGCCAAATGATGCGCGAAATGACCCACAAGCCGCACCACAACCGGCACCCCCGCTTTTCGGAGCGCAATCAGGTTCTGTTTCTTGCCGGGTTCGTGCTGGTCATTGTTCTGACGCTGCTGGCTGTGTTCTTGTGGTGGACGAACAGCCCGCAACACGGCTCGCAGTGAACCTTCCAAAACAGGTGTAGCGTCTAGCCAGCAACCCGAAAAGATCGGCGCACAGCACCGACACTACAACTTTTAATGCAAATCCTTCCCACCTTGGAGTCATGACAGTTTATTTCCCCAAAATTATCCGTTTCACATTGTGGCGGCGGTCTGTGAACGCCGTGCCTTGCCGCCCGCCACCACGACCCTCACAGAGCGCCATTACAATAAAATGAAGAAAAATATTGTCCGTTTCCCCGTTCTGCGGCCATGTATAGGTGATGATGGGCGATGACATGACGCTGGTGCGGAAATTCGCCGCCAGCCGGTCCGATCCCGCGTTTGCCGCGCTGGTGCAGCGGCACATCGGCCTCGTCCACTCGGCGGCGGTGCGGCAGGTGCGCGACGCGCATCTGGCCGAGGAAATCACACAGGCCGTGTTCATCATCATCGCGCGCAAGGCCGCGACGCTGGGGCCCAAGATCGTTCTGGCCGCGTGGCTGTATTCAAAAATAATTCAAAAAGGTTTGTCCGTTTTCCGACGTCGGCACTAAAATAACAAGGCTGGCAAACGAAACTTCAAATTTATGGCGTGGGCAAAACTTAAACTTGGCATCAGCGCGCTGGTCGTTGCTGGAGCAGCCACGGCTTTCGTGCTTCAGCATAAAGCTCAAATAAAACTGCAAGAGGAAAATGAATCCTTGCAGCAGCAAATCGCGCGACTGCAAACCGACAACGAAAGCCATTCCAACCTTGTCGTCCAAGCAAAGAGATCTGCGTCACTGCCAAATGATCAGTTCAATGAATTACTGCGGCTTCGCGGCGAAGTCGGAATGCTTCGAAAACAGACTAATCAGCTTGGTGGATTACGGCAGGAGAATCGGGAATTGCTTTCAAGGGTTGCGGCACAATCTGACACCACCAATCAGGTGTCCGCGGAAGACCAATTCATAGTGCGACAAACGCGCGTCGTTGACGCCATGACCACCCTGCTTATTGCTATTAAAAATTACGCGACAAAGAACAATGGGCAGTATCCCGGAAGCTTTGACCAGCTTGCAGCCTCCGGCGATCTTGGGACTTCCAATTTTACCGGTAATCTCGGACTTGATGATTTTGAACTTGTGAAAGGCGGCTCGGTGGACCCGCAAGGCAAGAGGGTCATTCTCCGCATTCGGGTTCCAATTCAAAGGCCTGGGAGAGCAGCGGTGACGATTCTAGGCACAATAGACGATAGCGGTGTCGTCTCTACAGAAATATTTAATACCGGCCCTTAATAATTGTTTTGCCCAACTGCGAGACCATCGAGATGCTCGTCGTCGAATAGGCGAAATAGTTTCGCGTTGCCCCGCGCGTCCCGCCCGCGCCCGTTTGCGGAGCGCGAGTTGTCCCAACTCGCAGCGCCTTCGCCAGACTGATGGTGTGGGATTTTTCCACCCGCTGCGGATTGGGACAATCCGCGCTCCCCCAAAATAATTCCCAAAAGTCCGTCCGGATTCCAACCCGGAAAATTTTCTTTGCGCTCTTTGCGTTCTTTGCGGTTAAACTGGCGGCATGAACTGCATCGTCACCGCCGGGCCAACTTACGAGCCGCTGGACGACGTGCGCCGGCTCACAAATTTATCCACGGGCCGGCTGGGCACGGCGCTGGCCAATTACCTAGCCGCGCGCGGGCACAATGTCATCCTGCTGCTTGGCGAACAGGCGACGTATGCCGGCGAACGGCGCGCCCAGCGCGTCGAATCTTTCTCCACCACCGCCGATTTGCGCGCCAAGATGAAGACGCTGGCGTCAAAAAAGGTGGACGTGATTTTTCACGCGGCGGCGGTCAGCGATTTTTCATTTGGCAGGATTTTCGCGCCGGACGCCGCAAACAAGCTGGTTGAAATCAAATCGGCCAAAAAAATCACAACGCGGCAGGGGAAATTGCTCGTCGAATTGCTGCCGACGCCAAAAATCATCGCGGAATTGCGCGGTTGGTTTCCACAAACAAAGATTGTCGGCTGGAAATTCGAGGCGGACGGCAGGCGACCGGAAGCCGTCGAGGCGACGCGTCGGCAAATTGTGGAGTGTTCGACCGATTTGTGCGTGGTGAATGGCCCCGCCTACGGCGAAGGTTTCGGCCTTGTCGGCAAAAAGGGCGACCCGGCGCATCTGGGGAACCCGCCGTTGCTGTTCGACGCACTGGAAAAATTTGCGCGCAAATAGTTTTACGCCTCGAAGTTTTTCAGCCGCTGCAATCCGAATTTCAACGGCAACCAGCCGATCAAAAACGAGAGCAGCACGAAGGCGATGATGCTTTCGACTGTCCAGTTCACACGCCAGTGCAGGCCAATCGTGCCGAAGACCAGCAGCGCGATGGACGCCAGAATGTAGACCGAGCTCAACACGAGGCACAAGGTGCCGCCGAAGCCGCTGACGATTTTGCCGGGGTTGGCCTCCTTCAGGTTGGGATACAGCACGCCGAGGCCGACTGCGACGCCGTTGAGCGTGAACGTCATCACGGTGACCACCGCGCCGAAAAGCGCCACACGGTCCCACGTCATTTGCAGCAGGTAACATGACAGCGTGATGAGGGTAAGCGTGACGGTGAGCGAGAGCGCGCTGGCCAGCCAATATTTGGTTTTGACGACGCGCGCCAGTCCCATTGGCGCCATACCGACAATCCACAGCCGCTGGCCTTCGAGCGAAAATTGCGGGAACACAAACCGTGTCGTCACCGTGGCGAGATTCAACGAGCAGGCGGCGAGGTTCAGATACGCGACGAGATTGACCCAAAAGGGGCTGGTCAACTGGTGCGTGAAGTTTCGCAGGTTGATGATGTAAACGCCGAGCAGGCCGAAGAGCATCACGGATTGGCCCCATTGCGTCGTGTCGCGCCAGAACATCCTTAAATCCTTGACAGCCAGTGCGCGCAGGTCGCGGTCCAGCCAGAAAAATTTCGAGAAAACTATTTCGAGCAGGCCGGTGGTGTTTTCATTTTTGCGACCGGCGCTGAACCAGCCCAGCTTGAACCCGCTACCGCCGCGGCTTTGCACCGCTGATGCGGTGTCGTAAAACAGCGCACCGAAGCGCGTGAAGGCAAGGCTCCCGAAAAACAGTGTGTTGCTCAACAGCACCAGCGCAAAAAAAGCTGCGCCGCGCAGAATGCCCTCGGCCCATTGCAGCACGGCCGAGGACAGCCAGTAGCTTGGCAGAAACGGAAACATCGTGAAGCGCGTCTTGGCGAGCAACTGGTCGAGCGCTTGAAGCGTCCGCTTGTCGAGCAAGTCGTCGTCCACCGGCTGCGCCTTCCACCAAAACGCCACCAGCGCGAGCAGCACCAGCGCGGTCGTCACCAGGGCGATTTGAAAATTGCGCCGGTCCAAAAATCGTCCCACGACAATCGCCACAGCCGCGCCGAGCACGCCCGGCAGCACGATGAACATCGCAATCAACGCCAGCGTCACCACATAAAAATGCCACGGTACGCCGCGCACCAGGCCGAACGCCGCCAGCAGCGGCGCGATCAGAAACAAAAACGCCCACGATGCCAGCAGCGTGGACTCGATGAATTTCCAGCGAAAAATGGTCTGTGCCGGAACCGGCAGCGTCAGCAAAAAAATCGTTTCACGGTTGCGGAACAAATTGGTGTAGCTGATGACGAGGTTGCTCAACAGCAGCAGCGCGAACAGAAATGCGAACAGCGTGTAAAGCAGCCGTTCGGTCAGCACCGCGCCGAGGCCGGGAAATTTCGCGATGAACCGCAGTCCGCCATAAAATAGCCAGAAAGACAAGCCGAGATAACCGGCGATGAACAGCGCGATGATGGCCGTTAACAGCCGCGATTGTTCGCGCACGGCCAGCAACCGCCGCCAACTGTGCAGCACGTTCACGCGCACGAGCAGCCAGAGCGGCGAAGGCGGGCTTTTGGCCGGCTTTTCAAGCATTGGCCAAAAAGTAGCCCGGCAAAACGGCAAGCGCAATTTTTCTGTTGACATATCATGCAGTTCAATGTATAAGACTATCATGCTTACAAAGGATCTGGTCGCTGCGTCATCGAAACCGCTGCTGCTGTCCATTCTCGCGGGCGGCGAAAGTTACGGCTACGAAATCATCCAGAAGGTGCGCGAACTTTCCGGCGGACAGATTGAGTGGAGCGACGGGATGCTGTATCCCGTTTTGCACCGGCTTGAGCGCGACGGCCTTATTGATTCCGAATGGAAGGAAGCCGACACCGGGCGCGAGCGAAAATACTATTTCATCAGTTCCGACGGACGCAAAGCCATCAAAACCGAACGCCAGCAATGGCTCGCCGTTCACAACACCCTGTGCAAATTATGGAAAATCAAACCCGCTTCGATCTGAACGCCGCCATTGAAAACTGGCGGCAGGAACTGGCCGCGCAACCCAATCTCGCGCCCGACGACCGGCGCGAATTGGAAACGCACCTGCGCGACGCCATAGCCGGATTCCAGCAGCGCGGTTTGAACGACGAGGAATCTTTCTGGCTCGCGCGCCGGAGAATTGGCCAGCCATGGCAACTCGCCGAAGAGTTTGTGAAAGCCAGCCCAATTGTAATTTGGCGTGAGCGGGCGTTTTGGATCGTGCTTTCCCTCGCCGTTTTTCATTTGTGGAATAATTTATGGAATAATGTGTGTCCCTATCTGCAAACCAAGGAATTTGCGGGTCCACAACTTGTAATTGATAATACTCATCATCAATTTGTATGGAGTGGGCCTTTTGGGTATTATTACGGCCCGCTTTTTGTAACCTTGTTTCCAGTTGTCTTCTATTTGTTGCCTGTCGTCGGTCTCATCATAATTTTCGCAAAAGGCTGGATGGATTGGTTTGACCGTGCATTTAGATTTCTTTTTCGTTCGAGATTACAATTTGGTTTGATGGCTTTGGCTTCGGTTTTGATCAGCTATTATTACAATAACGATACGTCCTTGACCGGAACATTTATGTATGGCAGTGAGGGGTCTTCACTATTCTATTTCGACATATTGGTTGCAAACGTCTGGCCTTTGAGCCTTATCGTTTTAGTCACTTGGCTCATGCCGACGCAAAATCGAAAGACCGCAAAACGCGCTTGAGTTCAGCGCGGGAAATTTGTCTGGGGAAACGCACCCGCCCTCGGGCGCAGTTTCCGTGCCCTCGCGGAAAACCTTCGCGGTGCGACGGACATACCAAAATGCACTTTCGCCGTGTGAATTGTTCGGCGCGAGGGCGCGCCGAACCGCAGCCGGGGCGGCCGCGCTCCCCATTTCCAATTGAAGCGGCGGTGAGTGATTTGTATCGTGCGGCCTATGTCGCCGACGGAAATCAAAACCTCGCCGCCCACCGCGCCTGCTGGCCGGGACGAAGCAACGTCTGCGTTGCAAAGGCCGGTGACTTCTCTTTGGGGTGTTGGCGGAGAGCGCGCGGCGCAGCTTGCCCGGCTCGGCATCGTTACTATCGAGGATTTGCTCCTGCACGCGCCGCGCCGTTACGAAGACCGCCGGCATTTCCGAAAAATCACCGAACTGACGAAGGACGAACCGTTCACGGCGCGCGGCACAATAGTCGCGCAGGGGCTGAAACGTTTTCGCGGTGGTGGCAAATCCCTTTTTGAATTCATCCTCGATGACGGCTCGGCGCGGCTGCATTGCCGCTGGTGGAACCTGCCGTTCATGGAAAAGTATTTTGAGGTCGGCGACGAGGTTTTTGTCTTCGGCAAGCTCGTCGAGGCCAAGCCGCGCACGATGGACCATCCCGAAACCGAGGTCATCGAAGGCGGCGAAGAGAGTTTCATCCACGTCAACCGCATCGCGCCGGTGTATCCGCTCACGGAAGGATTGCCGCAACGCTGGCTGCGCGGGCTGATTTGGCGGACGCTGGAAAGATTTGAATCGCAGATTGCCGAACCAAATTCTGTAGGACAGGCGTCGCGCCTGTCTCCATCTTCAGGTCAAAATCAGAAACAGGCTGGAAGCCTGTCCTACATTCCGTCGCGCGCCAATGCCGTCCACATGATTCATTTTCCGGAGGAATTGACGGACGTCGAAATCGCGCGTCGTCGTCTGGCACTGGATGAATTCGTGGAACTGCAAATCCAAATTCAGTCGCGCCGGAAAAATTTCGAGGCGAAGTCGAAAGCTTTGCCCTGTGGCGGCGATAATCGGCTGATGAAACCATTTCTTGCCCAGCTTGGTTTCAAGCTCACGGACGCGCAGACGAAAGTTCTCCGCGAAATTCGCGCGGATATGGGCGGCGCGCATCCGATGCGGCGGCTATTGCAAGGCGACGTTGGTTCCGGCAAAACCGTCGTAGCCGCTTGCACGGCGTTGATGGCTTTGGAAAGTGGTTTCAACGCTGCGCTGATGGCGCCGACGGAGATCTTAGCGGAGCAGCATTTCCGGAATTTTCAAAAATGGTTCGAGCCGCTCGGAATGAAAGTAGAGTTGCAGACGGGAAGTCGCAAGACGGCAAGTGACAAGTGGCAAGTGGCAAGTGACACGAAAAAACGCGCCGCGTTTCCCGTCACCCGTCACCCGTCACCNNCTGGTGATGACGGCCACGCCGATTCCGCGCACTCTTGGCCTGACGCTTTACGGAGACCTCGACGTTTCGGTGATTGATGAAATCCCCGCCGGTCGTGGTCGCATGAAAACTTTTATTCGCACTGGCGAAAAATTGCCGAAGGTCTGGGAATTCATCCGCGAAAAAATCTCCGCCGGGCGTCAGGCTTACGTCGTTTATCCGCGCGTGGAGGAACAGGACACGGCGAACGACATCAAGGCGGTGACGAAGGAGTTTGAAACCGTCCGGCTTTCTCTCTCGCCGTTCAAGGCCGGCCTGCTGCACGGGCGGGTGAAAAGCGCGGAGAAGGAGAGCGTGATGTCGGCATTTCGGACGAACCAAATCCAGGCGCTCGTGGCGACGGCGCTCATCGAGGTGGGCGTGGATGTGCCGAATGCGACGGTCATGCTCATCGAAAATGCCGAGCGCTTCGGACTGGCGCAACTGCACCAATTGCGCGGGCGCATCGGGCGCGGCGCGCACGAGAGTTATTGCATTTTGATTTCGGACGCGAAAAACGACGAGGCGCGGCAACGGCTGAAGATTCTGGAGGAGACTAATGACGGATTCAAAATTGCCGAGGCCGATTTGAAATTGCGCGGGCCGGGCGAATTGCTGGGGCGCGAGCAAAGCGGCATGCCGAAATTCCGTTTCGGCAGTCTCGTGGAGGATTTGGATTTGATCCGGCAGGCGCGGGAACTGGCGGCGAAGGTTGTTCGTAGCACATGCGTCTCGCAAGTTCAATTCGGCGTCCCGCCGAATTGAGTCGATGCGCGGCGGATGCACGGGTCTGCAAACGAAGGCTATTTGTGTTTGCGTCCGGTTTCGGGCGCGACGCCCGAAACGACCCGCCAGAGGCGGGTGCTACCCATAGCTTCCGCTTGGATTTTTGCACAACGAGGAGTAGTTTGCCGGCATGAAAACCTTCAATTTATTTTGCATTTCAATCGTGGCGGCGGGGTTGCTGGCCGGCTGCGGCGGCAAGTCCGGTTCTGGTCCGCAGACCACAAATTCGGTCAGCCTGGCCACCAATGGGTTTGGCGGTTACGTGAAGTCGCTGGGCGAGGCGCAGAAGTCCGCAGACAAGACGATTGACGTGTCGTATATCAACCAGGCTATTCAGTTGTTCAACGTGCAGGAGGGGCGTTACCCGAAAGATCTTCAGGAACTCGTGCCGAATTATGTCGCCAAAATTCCCGCCGCGCCCTTCGGCTATAAAATCATCTACGACACGAACAGCGCAACCGTGAAAGTGGTCCAGCAGCCATGAAAGCACCGGGAATTCTTCTCAAAAGGAGAGATATTTCAATACCTGCACTTCTTTCTTGAAGACGAGTTGGATGGAATTGTTTTTGAACCGCACATCGAGCGGCGCGCGGTCCTGCTCATGATCCCACAATACTCGGCCGTCGGCAGGGTTGATGCGGCGGATTTTTAGATACGCCGGCAATTGGATTCCCGTCGGCGAGGCTTCCTGATCGCCGGGATCGAAAGATTGAACGGTGTAAATGAATTTCCCCGACAGGTAGGAGATGAAGCCGCCCGGCTTGACGCTCCACAGGGTCTTGCCGGTCTGCGGATCAATCTTGAGCAGGACGGCGTCAATTTTCTGCGAGATGTCAATCTGCCGCGAATACTTGATGTTTTCCGGGTCGGCGGTCGTGGTGTTGACATACAACATTCCCTTGTCGTCGAAAAACAATCCGACGACGCCAACGGACGGCAGACGCCAGCGCGCATTGCCCGTCGCGAGGTCGAATGCCGTCAGCACCGCCTGATCAATAACGTAAAGCGTGTCGCCGCGCTCGACGCACGGCCCTTCGCCGAAAGGTGCTGTTTCCCCGTTCGCGGCACCGGCGCCGGCCGCGACGTTGTAAGTCAAGGCGGCCTGCCAGAGTTTCTTATTCGTCTTGTCAAAGACGATGACGGTTTTACCCGCCGTCAGCACATTCACCGTTTTCAGGGAAAGGACCGAAGGCGGCCCGGTGACTTCGCCGGTCCAATCGGCGGCGCCGGTCGAGTCCGGCCGGCGCAGGCTGACCTGATAAAGGCTTTCATCCTCCTGCACCTTTTCGTTGCCATGTTCGCGTTGCATCTCATTCAGCGTTTCGTTGATGGCCGCGGTTTCGTTCATGGTGCTGACGTTCCCATCCAGCGCGGATTTTGCCGGCGGCGCCTTCATCGCTTCCCGCGTGACAGCGTGCGATTCCAGCAGCCGCACGGCAAACTCGACGTAGCCGTATTCGCTGGGGATGAGCGTGAAATGACCGACCTCGTTTTGAGCCGGCTTCGATTGGCGGGCTGAAGGCTGTGCGGTGGGGCGAGTCTGGTCCTGGTCAGTGAGTTCCGCTTCAAGGCGTTGCTCCTCCGAGCTGTTGGCCAGCAACGCGGGCAGGGCGATGCGTCCGGGCAGGGACAAGTTTTGCGCCTGTTCCCCCACTTTCGCTGGGTTCATCGGCCCTCCTGTGCCTGCGCCCGGTGTCAACGGCAGGCCGGCTGTCGTCTGGCCACCGGCGTTTCCGGTCGGCGCTGTCGCAGCGACCAAGATCTGTCCCGGCTGGCCGATTTGCTCGACGCGCGATTCGCCGGTCGCCGGATTGATGTGCATGATAAGCGCCTGCCCGTTCGCACTTTCGCCCATCAGCAGAAATTCGTCGTTGCGGGCGATGAATCCTCCGGGACTGTCGGCTGTCGGAATTTCCTGCAACACCTTGCCGGTGTCCCAATCGAAATGCGTGAGCTGGCCCGGCGTGCGGACCCAGACATTTTGGCTGGAAACCTGCAATTGCAATTTTCCCTCCAAATTGTGCGCCACCATTTCTTCGATTTTGCTTTGGGGAATTTTTGCTGTATATCGGCTGTTCGGCTGCGATTGGTATTCGCGCGCGGCCAATTCCGCGATTTGTTGTTTTGTGACCAGTTCTTTCGACCAGATTTCTTTTCCCGACTTGATGTCGTAACGCGCCAGCGTTCCGCCGTGCAGGAAGACGATCTGGTTCGTGCCGCAAAGTCTGGATTCACCGGCATAAGCGCGGTCGTCGAAACGGATGGAAAAGGCCGTGTGCGGAAGCGAGCCGATCCACGCATACCACGTCCAAAAACCCAATGCCGCGACCACGACGAAAGCAATCAAACCGGCAATGGTGCCGACCTTCCGCCAATATCGCGCATCGGCCACCGCTGATTGCCCGGCATAAACAGGGACGTTGATGTTCTGCGCCTCGGCTTTCGCCCGGCACAGCGGCGAACAGACATGACCAAACAACTTCATGCATTGCGGGCACATCGGCTTTCCGCAAACCACGCAGTGATCCGTCGCCAGTTCGCGGGGATGTTTCGGGCAATGCTCCTCCGCTGTCGGAGCAGGCGCTACTTCTTCCACCGGCGCGGTCGGCTGCGGTCCGGCAATGGAGATTTTGAGTCGAGGAGATTTGGTTGCCGGCTCGGCGGGAGCTGACGGCGGCGGCGCGGCGGGTGTCTGCCCGGCAAACTCGCGCCAGATCAATTCGTTGACGAAATCCGACGAATCCAGTCCGCAGCTTGGGCAGACGAACCGCACAGGGTTTTGCAGCATTTCCGGCGTGGCGTCGAAGGCGTATTTTGCGCCGCAAGCGCACTGGATTTTCATGGAGCGCCTATGGTTTCGGATTCAATAGCACAACGCCCTGGGTGGTCACGAGCGAAAACGGAAGTTGCGGCGGCGTCAAATCCGCGTGCCCGTCGCCGAAAAGAAAATTCCCGCCATATTTGTGGTGGTTGTTGCCGGGCGGCTTGCCCGTGGCGGAAAATGCGAAATCGCCGGCCCGCTTCGGCAGCGTGTTGACCTGCCGGTCGGACATCAACGGCTGTTGCGCGTCGCC
>PLZL01000314.1 GCA_003152145.1 Limisphaerales bacterium | reverse complement strand
CATGACGCTTACGCCTCGGTCTGGCGCACGATGATGGACGCGCTCGGCGGCTACGGGCGTCCACCAAAACAGGGAAGGTGATTCGTGGCAAATAAACATGGCAAAACACGAGTGATGGATGTTTAATTCCGTCACGAAATAAATTTCCAACCGAAATAAAATTATGGAACAAAAACCGAGCGGTGAAAAAAATCTCTCATGGCGCGAGGCGATAATCGAAGTCCTTAAAAAATCCAGCAAGCCAATGTCCTCTGTCGAGATTGTCGCCGCGATCAAAGAGCGTAAATTGCGCAATGTGACTGGCAATACGCCTGAGGCAACAGTCGGCGCTCAAATCTACTCCTCAATCAAAAAGGACGGTGAATGTTCCCCATTTGTTCAAATATCTCCCAATGTATTTAGGTTCAAACAACCGAGTAGCACTGCCGACGATGTGCAACAACCTAATGATGTTAGCATTCCGGCAAACGATCCAAAATCCGCGCCGAAAATTCTAAAGCGAAAAATTCCTCTCTCCTATGACGACCCTCTCAAAGCTGTTTTACTACGCCGGTTAGCGTGGGAAGCATTCGTTGCAAGGCCGGTCAAGCAATTAAAGATTCAATTAAAAGTCAAAGATGTGACGGGAGAGTTGATCACAGACGCGCGGAATGAACTCGGTTTCAGCCCTGTCTCACGCGGACCTTCTAGTGATTTTTACAATAAAGTAATGAGAATAAAACCGGAACCTTTGATTAAAGATGTTCCGTATCTCCAACCAACACAAAAAGAATGGGAGAAAGCTTGGCGGTTGTTAAATTTACCTTCGCATTCTTTTGTTCGTCGTTTATCGAACAGGCCGATCATCGTTGAAATGAAACAAGAGAATAGTGGGCATATTGAATACACCATAGCCTTGCGCGATCCCGCCATGCCAATGTTAAAGATGTTCATTGGAATGGAGAAGCCAAAGGGGGATGTGTTTGGTGAGCGCAGGGGAGTTTATTTTTTGCGTTTGCCCGATAAGTTTTACATTGGAAAATCCGATGAGTTCAATGTTCGCTTGGGCGGACATTTGAATCGCGTGAATCCTGACACCCAATGGTGGTTGTTTCTTTCACCCGAAGAGAGTGATAGGACGTTTACTTTGGATGCTCTTGGCGCGACAGAAGCCCTGCTCATCTCGTTTTGGAATGAAGTCTGCAATTTATCAAATGGTTCAGCAGGGGCAGACCAAAAGCCGGGTTTTGCATATTTGCAACAAGCAATACTTTTTGTTACAGCTGCTTCTGCCGCTATGATTTGGATATTAAGAGAGAAGCCGACAAACGAGCTAGGAATAAAGACCAACGATTGTGATTGTCTTTTCAAAAGGCCAAGCGCGGCCAGCGGCAAAGGCTGGCCTGTCTGTTATTTGAATCCACCAAAAGACAATCGGAAACAGGATCAACTCGCGGGTTAGGCAGTTAATTGTGTTAAGGCATTAGCAATTTGAACCATCCCCATCGTGTCCAGCCCGCAGTATTCTTCCAGATGCTGGCGCACGCGGCGGCGTTCGGAGGCGGTCACTTGGCCGTGGGTCACGCGCAGGAATTCGCGGCTGGCCGTGCCGCCTTCTTGAATCGCCAGGTTTTCGTAGCCCCTGCCGGTCAGGGCGGGCAGCACGACTTTCATTGACGCGCTGCCGTGCTGCTGCGGGTGGTAGTAGCGGAAGCCACGGAACGGCAGCAGCAGGTCAACGATGCGCGGCGTCACTTTTCGCAACCACGGTTTGAATTCCGGCAGCAGTTCGCAACCTTCCTTCAGGCGTGCGGTTTCAAAGCTGGCGTTGTAAGTCACCACCGAGCCGGTTTCCGGCAGGGCGTCGCGCAGTTGGCGCATGAATTCCGGGCGCGGGTCAGCCGTGCCTTCGGCGAGAAACTGGCGATGGTCGAACCTCGACTTGGCACCGATCCCCGACGTGGCAACAGGCCGGCGGAGAATGTGCAGCGAGTATTGAAACGGAATCTGCTGGAACGGGCGCGAGCCGTCAAACAGCGGGATGGCCGGAGCGAAGGTTTCAAAGTCCAGAAAGCTGACGGGATATTCAAGCTGTCCGAGAAAAGCCGCGAGCGCGGGGCGGTCAACGTGCGGTTTGCCCGCGAGCAGGGTGGAACGCTGGATGGCTTGATTGTCGGTGAGCGCGAAGTCGGCGGGAATGTCTTTCAAGTGATGGATGCCTTGCGCTAACAGTTTGTATTTCCGGCTGCGGTCGTTGTAGAGCGTGAAGACGCTGGCTTCCGGCAGAAACGACCAGCAGCGGTCATAGAGTGGGCAGCCGTAGGGCTTGGTGCAATGCGGGCCGATTTGAATTTCCGGATGCGCCTTCGCGCCGATGACGCGTTGCAGCGCATCGAGTTGTTCCTCGACCTCGCGACTCAAGCCGGAGACTTGCCGGGTGACATCTTCGAGCGTGAAAAGCTTTTGCGGGTCAATCGCGCCGTGCCGGACGAATTCGTTGTTGATGTGGGCGAGAAAACATTTGCGGATTTTAATTCCCGCCCCGGCGAGCACAAAGGCCTGAAACGCGATGTCGGACAGATGGACTTCTTCCTTCAGCTTGGTGGTGGATTTGACCTCAATCAAATCCCACGCATCACCGGTGACCGGCACAAGGATGTCCGTGCGGGCGTAGCCACCGTGAAAAACAAACGCGGCTTCATACAAAGGCCGGCGGGCTTGAATCGCCTTTTGGGTTTGGGCGATGACTTCGTCGGGATTAATAATTCCGGGTGCGACCACGATGCCGCCGGGGAAAAGTTGTCTCGCCAGTTCGCCGACTTCCGTGCCTTGGTCAAAGATGGCCTGCGTTGCCTCATCGTAAGCGGGGATTTGGTCTTTGGCGTTGTAGCGAAACCAAATCAGCTTCTGACATTGCAGCCCCATCAAGTAGGTGGATTTGGAAATGTATTGCTGGCGTGATGGTTTCATAGGCTGCTTGTCATCAGTGTTTCCAAGCTGGGCGAAAGTTCAATATATTTCCCGGCTTATCCAGACAGGAATCCAACCCGTCATTTGAAAATTACGAAGCCGGCGGCAGACGCAATGTTGAATCGGATGGCGGCGTTTCTTCGCTCGCCTTTTCGAGCAACGCGTTCGGGAGCGACTTGGCGGCCTTTGCGCCTAATTGTTTTAATTTCTCCGTCTGGCTGACGAGATTTCCAGAACCGGTGTGAAGTTTGGTCGAAGCATCTTCCCAGGCTTTGCGCGCCTTGCCGAGCGAATCACCCACCGCTTGCAGGTCTTCCACGAAGCCAACAAACTTGTCATAAAGTTTGCCGCCGCGGTCGGCGATTTCGAGGACGTGCTTTTGCTGGTCGGCCAACCGCCAGACGTGTGCGACGGTGCGAAGCGTGGCGAGCAACGTCGAATTGGTGATGAGAACGACGTTGCGATCCAATGCCTCGGCGAACAGTCCAGGCTCGCGCGCGATGGCCGCGAAAAATGCCGCTTCGATGGGCACATACATCAGCACGAAATCCGGCGTGTTGATGCCGTGAATGTCCTGATAACGCTTTGCGCCGAGGTCGCGGAAATGTTTGCGCAAAGCTTCGACATGCCGGTCCAGTCCGGCAAGCCTGGCTGCGTCGTCCGTTGCGTTCATGGATTCCTCATAAGCCCGCAACGAAACTTTGGAATCAATGACCAGATTGCCCTTTTTCTCTGGAAAATCCACGATCACGTCGAGAAACCGCTGATCGCCTTCCGCGTCTTTCGCGCCACGCTGACGGCGGTAGTGTAATTCCCGCTGCAAGCCGGACTTCTCCAGAATTTGGTCGAGCATGTTCTCGCCCCAGTTGCCCAGCGCCTTCACGTCGCCCTTGAGCGCCTTGGAAAGATTGGCGGCCTCCGCGCCGATGCGGCTGACTTGCTCTTTGAGCAACGCGCTGTTTGTAGTCGTTGCGTCGTGAGTTTTATCGAGGCTGGTTTTGAATTCGCCGAGTTTTTCTTTCAACGGCTTGAGCAGGTTTTCCAGACTTTCGGCGGACTGCCGGTTGAAACTGCTCGTGTTGTCCGCGATAAGCTTGGTTGAAACGATTTCAAACTCCTTGCGAAATTTTTCCTGAATGGTTTCGAGTTGCTGGCGTTCCGTCACCAACCGCTCGTTGAGCGATTTCAATTCCGCGCCCAGTCCGCCGTTGCGCTGGTTGAGTGCCAGCAACTGTTCTTGCAACGTGCGTTGTTTCTCGACGTGCTGCGTGGCCTGCTGGCGAAGCTCATCTATCAATCCAGAATCCGCAGGCACGATGGTCGCGCGTCCGCGACCCAGCAGCCAGCCGATGCACAAACCCAATCCGCCGGCGATGACGGCAGTGATAAGGATGTAAATTCCGGGCGGCATCAGCGTAGTTTGGTGAAAAGTTTCTTCTCGTAATCGGCCACGAGTGTCCGCTTGCCCTTGGAAACAAGCTTGTGTCCCTCGGCGCGCAATCGCTTGGCGACACCTTCAACGCCGCCGGGATATTTCGGATTTACTTCACCGCCCAGTTTGAGCGTGCGCCAGTAGGGCGTGATGCGCTTTTTACCCGCCGCCTCATCCTCGACGGCGGCGTGCGCGGCAATCCATGAAAAAATCCCCGTCGTCAGTGGACAGGCGAAATCCGTTCTGTGTTTTTTGGCAAGCGCGTCGCGGAGTTCGTTGATGGTGACAACTCGACTGCGCGGAACCTGCTTCATCAAGGCATCCACTTCGCGTGGTGCGGGGATAACGAAGCGGCCTTCCCCCCAGCGTTTCGACAACTTGCCGGTGACTTCGCAGACTTTCGGCAAGCCTTTGTCATCCGCCAGTTTCTCGCGCCATGATTTTTTCGTTTTCATAATTATTGTCGGACAAGCGTCGCGCCTGTCTCTAAATTCGAGCGTCTTGTTTTCTGAATATGGAGACAGGCGCGACGCCTGTCCTACCTTCAAAAGTGCGCGACGACTTCGATTTCCACGCTCGCGCCTTTGGGTAGCGCGGCGACTTGAATCGTCGAGCGCGCCGGGAAATTTTCCGTGAAATACTTCGCGTAAATCTCATTCATGCCGGCGAAGTTCGCGAGGTCGGTCAGGAACACCGTGGATTTCACGACGTTCGCAAACGTCAATTTCTGGTCGTCCAGAATGGCCTTCACGTTTTGGAGGACGCGGTCGGTTTGCACCTTGATGTCGCCGGAAATCAGGTTGCCGTCCTTCGGGTCAATCGGGATTTGGCCGGCGCAGAAGAGCAGGTCGCCGACGCGCACGGCGTGATTATACGGGCCGACGGCGGCGGGTGATTTCGCGGGTTTGATGATTTGTTTAGTTGCCATAAATGTGTGCAAGGTCTAACTGCTTTGGCCGCGTGGGTCAAGGAAAGCAATCAAGTTGGAGTATGAAAAGCAAAATTGCCGCATGAAGTTAAAAATCCGCAACGGTAAAACCCCGATAAGCACGAGAAGTTGATAACCACAAAGTGCTTCAAGGCGGAATTCTCCCGGCAAAGGTGCTGTTCAATCCATGTCCGACATGTCCGGCACGATGTGTTCGGGCTTTTCGGAAACTTTAACTTCGGGATTTTCCACCAGGAGCGTTTTGTCCAGTTTAAGTTTTATCTGGCCATTCTTGTCTGCTGTGTATTCCCGCCTGCCCGCAGCCGCGGCGATTTCGACTCTTGCCTTTCCCGCGCTGGCTTTAGGAAAGAGAAAAACCACACCCTGCACTTTCGGCGCGAACAGCGACATCACCATTCCCGCCTGGGCCTTGATTGATTTGTTGATTTCCGCAACACCATCGCCAAGCCGGTTGTAGCGGAAGGCCAGATCATCCGACGGCGGGAGTTGCATGGTGATCGTAAGATCGAGCGTTCCCTTGGGCAGGTTAGAGATGACGGGGGGATTCTCGCGGCGCAATTCTTTTTCGTGCGGGAATTTGAAAATTTGTCCGTTCGTGGCGACCACTACCGGAATCATTCCCTTGGTGGCGCTCTGTATGGTCAGATTGATGTCCGAGGGATGCACGGCTTTGTTCCGTGATGCGACAAACACGTGAATCTCCAGCTTGTTCGGATCCACTTCGCCAATGGGCTGAAACATGTCATCCAGTGCTTTGTAGGGAACAACGGCGTTGGTGTCGGCGGCGTAACCGGGCTGTATTGCGCTGGACAAAACAACGGCCAGAACGGCGAGCCAGAGGCCGGATTGCTTCACGGTGTTTGGCATTTCAATTTATATCGGCACGCCTTTCAAAGATATTTCGCCAGAATCGGCTTCAATTCGGCCAGGGTTTTCTTCGGCCAGAATTTTTTATCGGTCAGAATGGCGTATTTCAGGGCGGAATGACATGGCCAGTCCGGCTC
>PLZL01000222.1 GCA_003152145.1 Limisphaerales bacterium | reverse complement strand
CAATCACATCGCTCCGGCTCAGAGATCAACTGCCACGACTTCATGATCGAGGATTGAAGGCACGACGATGTGCAGTTCGCGCCCGCGCTGCGTGAATTGCGGTTTCCTGTCCGCGGCGAGAAGATGCACCCTGCTCACCCGCGCGCCGTCCGGCAGGCGCAAACGCACCTGCTGCTCGCTCACCGGAATTAACTCGCGCACCGGGCCTTTCATCATCATTGGGTTGGTGAGGTTGACCAGATGGACGGTGAACGAATTTTTCTGTTTCCACGCAGTCACGTCCAACACGCCCGGCCCGCTGACAGTCACGGGCGGCGGTTCGTTCGCAGTCCACTCGACCGCGTTGCGCAAAAGTTTGAAGTGATCCACGCACAGAACTTCCCAAAACGTGCGGTCAATGTCCCACGGAAAATAAGCCACGCGCCCGTTGGATTCCATCTCATGCAAATACATGCCCGCGATGTCGGTTTTCTCGACGCGCGGATAAACCATTTCCATCGGCAAGTCCGGATAGCTCGGAATAAGCGTCAATGGCATCGGCGGAAATTTTTCATGTGGCTCGACCACCAGGCGCGACACGCCGTTGATGATTCGCGGCGCGTCTTCCAAACCCTTCAACATCACATGATGCGGGACGGCGTCGTGTTCGAGCCGGAGATAGGAATTTTGCATCGGCCCTTCGACGCGCCCGCTCCAGTTCACGCCGAACAAATCCTGCAATGCAAAATCCTTTCGCCGGACGCCCTGTTCGTCATAAAGGCTCGTCTCGTAAGTGGCGATGACGCCTCCTCCGTTTTTCACAAAGGCGCGGAGCTGGTCGCATTGCGCGTCACTCAACGCGGCGATGTTCGGCAGGATGAGTGTCTTGAGCTGGCCGATGTGCGCCGTGTCGAGAAGCTGATCATGCACCAGTTCGAACGGGATGCGCGCCTCGATGAGCGCCTGATACCAGCCGTTGACGTGGCCTTCATCCCTGCCCGCGCCGAACCAATTGCTCTGTTGCGAATACACGACGCCGACGCGCGCGAGCGGACGTTCGTTGCGCAAATAATTCTCCCAGCTTGCAAGCCTGCGGTAAATATCCTCGACCGGTTTCAACCAGCGCTCGTCGTGAAGCACGCCGCCGAATTTGGTGAACCACGGCCGCATGCCGTTCGCGACGAGGTCGGCGACCCAAAGCCGGATTTCTTCGCCGCTTTGCACCGAATCCTTCCAACGATAAGGTTCTTCCAGGCCGACGCTGAAGATGCCGACGATCGGTTTCATGCCGAGCGCCGCGCGATATTCCTTCGCATTCATCCCGATGGCCCACGGCGACATCAGGCCGCGTCGCGCCTGCCGGTCGGCCATGAGCGTGGGCGCAAGTTCGCCGATTTTTTTCATGTCGAGCGAACTGGTCGCGCCGCCGCCGGTGTTCGGAATCACGCACGAGTCGGGATTGATCTTGCGAACTGCCTGATCCCATTGTTGCCAGAGATCGAACAACCGTTGCTGACGCCAGAGAATGTAAGCACGCCGCGCGGGATCTTGCGGATTGTTCGTGCGCGGCAATTCGAAACCGGACGCGTTCTTGAAATTCTTCCGGCAATGCACGCAGTAACACATCCCTGATCCGTCCCAGCGATTGATGAAAATTCCGTCCACGCGATAGCGCGACATGATTTCCTTTTTGACCTCGGTCATGAACTCGAAGTTGTAAGGCCCAAGCCCGCATGTCACCCACATCTCCGGCGACGCCCAATGCCGACGCGGCTGTCCATCGGCGGTCACTGCGATCCAGTCCGGGTGCGCGGCTTGCACGTCATCGTAGGTCGCGTGCGGATCGGTGCGAACGATGACAACCATGCCGAGTTTTCTGCAACCCGCGATGAGTTCGCCCAACACATCACGGTCGCCGAGCCATTGGCTGCGATGATGAAAGGGAATTTGCGTCGGATAATACGCCACGCAACCGCCGCCGCTCAAACAGACCGCGTCCGACTTCGTGCGCTTGAAATAATCCAGCCAGAAAGCGAGATCGAACTTGCCGGGGTCATCCTCAACGAGTGTGAGTTGCGCCCAGCGCATAGGCTTGTCCACCCAGGATGGAGTTGGAGCGGGTGACGCGGGTTGCACTTCAGCGGCGAAGAGACGCGGCGTGAATTTCGCGAGCGTCACGGCAGCGCCGGCGACGGTGGTTGTTTTCAAGAATTGCCTGCGGGTGAAATGTGAAGTCGTCATGGGTCAATGCCGTTTGATGACATGAAAACAAAGCCCTGACAAGCTTCGTCGCATTTGGGTAGTGGGCTACTTTGATTTCAACTTTCAGATTTCCCTGGCCGCCTCCTCTGCCACGCGTTCCAGCCAATGAGCTGGTCGCGCTTTGGCCAGTTCGAGGTTCGTCAAATTCGTCAAGGCGTGCGTTCGGGTGAACAGGCGACTGCTCATGACCTTGGTGCTGACTTGTCCGGCCAAGCCAATGCAGGGAATCTGCAATTGCTGGCAACGCTCCGCAATTTTGCCGGTGCCTTTCCCCATGAGCGTAGAATTGTCAATGGCGCCTTCGCCAGTGATTACCAGATCGGCGGAACGCAGATGGCGGTTCAAAGCCGAATGACGGGCGAATAATTCAAAGCCGGGGACAAGCCGTGCGCCTAGAAACGTCCTCAGGCCAAATCCCAGCCCGCCCGCCGCGCCAGCACCGGGAACCGCGGCGAAGTCATACCTGAACGTCCGCCGGGCAATCCGCGCCAGTTGTTTCAGGCAGGCTTCGGCCAGTTTGAAATCTTCCGGGCGCAGGCCCTTTTGCGGCCCATAAACCCGCGTGGCGCCGCGCGGGCCAAGCAGAGGGTTTTGCACATCCACGGCCACGATCAATTGCTTGAACCAGCGCCGCCGTCGGGGCGGACGAAGGGATGCCAGCCCAGTCAAATCCGTCCATCGCTCAATCGGCTGACCCGCCCGGTTCAAAAACTCCCAGCCCAAGGCGCGCGCCAGACCAAACCCTGCGTCGTTCGTTGTGCTTCCGCCGATCCCCATCAAACAACGGGTGGATCCTTTCCGCGACGCGGCCCGGATCACCTCCGCCAAACCGGACGTATCCAGTGTGAACGGATGAAACTGTCCCGCTGGTAACCGGGCCAGTCCAATGGCGGTGGCGGATTCGATGATGGCGGTGTTGGATTCGCGCCACCACCGGGCGGTGATCGGGCGATGGGCGGCATCGAGGGTTTTGACGGTATGAACCCCGGCGTCCATCAATGCACTGATGACTTCGCCAAACCCATCACCGCCATCAGTCATGGGGAGCAGGCGGCTGGAATCCTGCGGTCGCACCGTGCGCCAGCCGCGGGCGATGGCGTTGGCCGCCTCGCGGGCGGTGAGTGTGCCTTTGAACTTGTCCGGAGCGATGAGCAGCTTCAACGGCAGAATGATGGCAGTTTGTCTTGAGAAGGCAACGACCGGCTCTGGCCATGCATTTTCAAATCGCCACCTCGGGATCTAACGGTTCACTAGCAGCCGCCCGATTTCTTCAATCCACTCGTTGCCGGGGCGCGCGTAGGGCCGGAAAATTTCCGTGTAGCCCTCGCGGTCGTTGTAATAAAGCGCGCGGTGCAGGCCGAGCGTGCCGGCGTCCGGCGATTCCACCAGGCTGGCGGAATCGCTGGCGCTCATCTGGAACAATACGCGCATTTCAAATTCGGTCAGGGTCTTTCGCCCGATGAAACGATTCACGTTGTTGTAGGTGTCGCACGTGACGATGACGTGAATGCCGTGGGCCGGACCGTCGCTGATGAGATTTTGCAGCACGGCGGCGGGATTGACCGCGGTAGAATCGCCGGACGAAAAACTGAATTCGTCCTCCTGCCGGAGCTTTTTGAAATTCTGCAAGCCGTGAATCAGCACAAACGTTTCCGGCGCCCCGGCTTTTTCATCGGCGGCGCGCTTTTTCAATTCCTCCGCCAGCCCGTTCATGGTTTCTGCCAGATTGCTGTTACCACCCTGGACAATTTCGTGCGGCACGGTGGCAATCACGCGCTCCAGAAATTCACGCGCCGGAAATCCCGGCGGCGTGCTGTCGAGCACGACAAAGCGCGCCTTGCCTTTCGGATATTGCGCGGCCAGCGACACGAGTGCGACGGCCAAAAGGGTCAACTCACGCTCCTCGCTTTGGCCGACAATCAAAAGATTGCCGCCGCTTTGCCGCTGGAACACCGCTTCGGTCGGGCCTTTGATGGAATTGGGCGCGCCGAGCCAAACGCGCGCCCGTGCCGCCAGTTTGACGGGAGCCGTTCGAAGTAGTTCGCTCAAGGTTAAATTTTCCCGCACGTCTGCCGGTGCATTGCCTTCGAACACAAAAGGTCCTGGAAATTTTTTATCGTCGGCACGCGCACGGATTTTGGCGAGATAACCGTCGCGCACTTCTTCGGGCAGCCAGACGGCCTGGAACGGGCTGTTGCCTTCAATGGAACCCGCCGCGTCATTGTAAATGCCCTCGCCGGGCCGCGAGAGCAGGCGCGGCGCGGGGTTGTCCTGGTCCATGATGAGGTAAGCGTCTGCCTCGTTGCACTGAAGCGCGATGCGGATGACCATCTGGCCGATGGTCGCGCGCGCCAGCGTGTAAGCGCCGCCGAGCGTCTGCGAGCCGAGCAGCACATGGATGCCGAACGCGCGGCCTTGTCGGACGATGCGATCCAGCAAAACCGCCGCACCTTGCGAGACGCGGTCTTCCTCGGTAAAAAATTCCTGGAATTCGTCAATCAACAGCAACGAGCGTGGCATCGGTTCCTTGCCGCCCGCCCGTTTGTAGCCGGCCAAATCCTGCACGCCGAGGTGCCGGAACAAATCGCCGCGCCGGCGCAACTCCTCATCCACGCGCTGTAGCACGCTCAAACCGAATGCCCGGTCGCTTTCGATGGCAACCACCTTCGCGTGGGGCAGCCGGCGGCTGGCGTAGCATTTGAACTCGACGCCCTTCTTGAAGTCCACGAGATAAAACTCGACCTGCTCCGGACCGCACCAGAGCGCGAGGTTCGTGACGATGATGTGGAACAGCGTGGACTTGCCGGAGCCGGTCTTGCCGGCGATGAGCGCGTGCTGGCGCGTGCCCCGGCCGATTTCAAGATACTGCATTTTCGTCGCGCCGGAGCGGCCGATGGGCACGCGCAATTCCTCGGTTGTTTCTTCGCTCCAAATTTTTGCATCAGACGGCGCGACTTGTTCAAACGGCACCTCGACGCGTGTGGAACCGCGACCGCTTTCGCCGACGTCATGCAGAAATTGCGTCGCGAATTCCGATGACGGCGGCGGGTCGAACACCAGCCGCGTTCCGGGTTCGCGCCAGTCTGCCAGAAGGAATTTTTTTTCACCACGAACGAGGCGCACGGAATTTTTTCGCAACTCGTCTGGGACAAAATCATTTGGCGGCGCGTTCCGCTGGTCCCAGTGGATGAGCGTATAAACACCGCAGCGCGCGCCGTTGGCGGCGATGTTGCGCAGCCGCCGCGCCGCCGTGTCGCTGAAGTTGACCGGGAACGACGCGATGACGAGGAAATGATATTTCTCGGCGATGCTGCCGGCCTGCGCGTTGTATTCCGCGATGGTCGCGTATTCGTTGCGCAGATACATCTGGATGACCTTTTCCATGTGCTCGTTCAGTTCGGCAAGCTTCTCCTCGAACTGCGTCGTCTGTGTCCAGATGCGGCTGTTGATGGTGGCCTCCTCGTAATCCGCCAGGTGCATCAACGCGGCAAAATTTTGTCCAAGGCCGACCGGATCGAAAATGGTAAAGCTCAACTTGCCCGGCGGCGTGGTGGACAGGAGCCGGAAAATGATGTTGTTGATCGCCGTCACCGCCTCGGCTTCGCCGCCCTTTGTCGTTTCAAAAAGGATGGAACCTTCGAGCGGAAAAGCGAGCGCTAGTGGCACGGAAAATTGGAGCGTTTCTCCCGGGAGCGCCGGCGTCTCGCCGGCGAGTTGACCCGATTGGCGTTCCTTGTCATCGCCTTGCCGGCGGGACGCCAGCGCTCCCAGGCTGGGAAAAGCCAGGCGTTTGTCTTTTGGCATTGTCTCGGCCAGTGATGCCACGTCCACTTCGAGCCGCGCGAATTTCGCCGCGTTTTTGAATTCCCGCGGCGGCTTCCAGTCTTTCCATCTGGCCGGGTCCCATTCAGGGAAAAGTTTTTCCGCGTCTGCATTCGCGATGCTGATTTGGTCGAAGAGCGACCGAATGGATTTATTCCATTCGCTTTCGAGCGCCAGCCATTGCGCCTGAAAATCGGCTTCGCGCGTTGCCATTTTCGCGGAGAGCGTTTCGGAGAATTTCCTGGCTTCCATTTCGGATTCCTCGTGCAACCGGGCGAAATTTGCGGCGTGGTCCTTTTCGATCTGTTCGAATCTGGCGCGGTGAAGCTGTTCGCATTTTTGATAAGCGCGCTGCGCTTGCTCATCCAATCCTATCGGCCTCGCGCCGCGCAATTCCATCGCCCCGCGCACCGCCTGGCGCCATTCCTGATTCAAATTGCGGACCGTGTTTTCAAATTCGGTCCGGATTCGTTCCTGCTCCTGTTGGTAATGCAATTCGGCTTTTTCAGCGCTGGCGTCCAGCAACCGCCGCGCTTTCGCCAGATCAGCGGCGATGGTTTTTGCGAGCGGGGTTGCTCCGCGAATTCCCCAAAGATAAATCGCCCAAGTAATTGCAAGCGCGCCCAAGGCGATTCCCACTTCCGGTTTGGAAATGGCATTCACGCCGAAGTGTGGAAGAACAAAAAACGCCGTGACGACGGCCAGCAACAAAACCGTCACGAGCCAGATTGGAATAAATTTGAAAATTGTTGGGAGCGGAA
>PLZL01000102.1 GCA_003152145.1 Limisphaerales bacterium | reverse complement strand
CCTACTGGACGTTCACGGATATCTTCGAGGAATCCGGCCCGCGCTGGGAGGCGTTTCACGGCGGCTTTGGCCTGATGAATTATCAGGACATCAAAAAGCCGGCGTATTATGCGTATCAATTTTTGAACCGGCTTGGCCCGACAGAGTTGAAGAGCAGCGATCCGTCGTCGTGGATTTGCGCCGACCAAGCCGGCGGCGTGCAGGCGTTGGTTTGGGATTTCACCAACACCTTTCCGGGCCGGAACATGATCAATCAGGTCTTTTACAAACGCGATTTGCCGTCGCAGCCCAAAAACAAAGTCACGCTCAACCTCTCGCACCTGACGAAAGGCAAATACACGGTGGAGACTTACAAAGTCGGCTACCGGGTCAATGACGCATACGAAACCTATCGCGACTTAGGCTCGCCCGCGCAACTCACCAAGGCCCAGGTCGCCAAAATCAAATCCGAAAACAGCGGCGCGCCGCTTGAAATTAAGACCGTGAAGATCGGCCGCGACGGAACATTCGAGCAGCAGTTCGACCTCCGTGAAAACGACGTTGTGCTGGTCACCCTCAAGCCGCTGCGGTAATTATCAGAGAGGCAGGAGCAACTGCACGATTTCAGCGTGGTCCGTGGTTCGACAGCATTATTCACCGACGCGCTTTATGCGAATGGCGATGTTTGGGTTGGCCGGAGTCCAATTCGTCGAAGCTGCACGAAGCAACTCAACCGAACCTTCCACACTGAGCTTTGTAGCGGCCACAACTGGTTGTTGCGCGAAGGAGGTGCGGGGCGTAAAGCCGGCCATGCCAACCGGGATACACCACTAACCCAGTCGCCCAACTCTGACCACAAATAGAAGACCGCCCTGATTCACAGATAAAGGGTTCGGCCCCATGGGGACGCGCGAATTGAAGCAATTCTGCGAACTGGATGAGTCAACGAAGGAGTTGCTCAAGAACGCGATGGCGGATTTGAACTTGACAGCGCGCGCCTACGACCGAATCCTCAAAGTGGCGCGAACCATCGCGGATTTGGCGGGCGCGGAAAAGATTTCCAGCGACCACGTTTCCGAGGCGATTCAATATCGCTCGCTTGATCGGCAATTGTGGGCTTGAACATTTTTCGCCCGGGCTTGTCCTTATTTGTGGGATTGCATAGGCTGCTGCAAAGCGGACCTGATCCTTTGAATTTTGAGCTTTGAGTAAACGCATGTTGGATAAGTTTTGCCGGATCGTTATTTTGTTTTTCGCCGCCTGCCTTTTAGTCACAAACGGGCGCGCGGCGAGTTTCACTGCGTCGCTCGACCGCGACACCATCACGCTCGGCGAGCAGGCCACGTTGTCGCTCAAGTTTGATGGTGTCCAGCCGCAGAATGCACCGACCTTGCCCGCCGTGGCCGGCCTGCAATTTCAATACGTCGGGCCATCGAGTTCATTCAGCTTCATCAACGGCCAGACCAGCTCCAGCATCACCTACAACTACATCGTGGCGCCGCAGCGCGACGGCGAGTTTGTCATCCCGGGGATGCGGGTGGATGTGAGCGGCCAGCAGTTTTCCTCGTCATCGCTCAAATTGAACGTGTCGAAGGCAAACGCGCCTTCCGCTGCCGCCGTCAATTCCGGCAACGAAGTCGCGTTCCTGAAATTTGTTTTCTCGAAAAACAAAATTTATATCGGCGAACCGGTGGTCGGGCAGCTTGATCTTTACCTTCGCGACGACGTGCAAAATTTCGGGAATTTCCAGTTGACCGGCACGCCCACTGATGGTTTCAGTTCCGGCAAAATCACAGAATTGCAAAGTCAGCGGCGCCGCGTGCAGGTCGGCAACCGCGTTTATACCATCATTCCGCTCGCGGTGCCGCTTACTGCTGTCAGAACCGGTCCGCTTACGCTGGGTCCGTTCACCGCAAGCGCCGTCGTCGTGTTGCCGTCGCGAAATCAGGGCGGCGACTCCTTCTTCGGGCAATTTTTCAATCACGGTGAACAAAAACAGGTCACGCTGGCAACCGAACCGGTCAATGTGGAATCGGTGCCGCTGCCGGAGCAAAACAAGCCCGCCAATTTCACCGGTGCCGTCGGCGATTTCACCATGACCGCCACCGCCGGTCCGACAAATGTTACCGCCGGCGACCCCATCACCGTCCGCGTGCAGATAAACGGGCGTGGCGCGCTCGACGCGGTCACGCTGCCGCCGCAGGATGCCTGGCGCGATTTCAAAACCTATCCGCCGACAACGAAGCTGGAGACCAGCGACCAATTTGGATTTCAGGGAACAAAAACTTTTGAGCAAATCATCTCGCCGCAAAATTCCGACGTGCATGAATTGCCTCCGCTTTCGTTTTCGTTCTTCAATCCCGACGATGGCCAATATCACATGCTCACCCAGGCCGCCGTGCCGCTCGTCGTCAAAGCCGCTGGTGCCTCGCCGATGCCGGCCATTGCCGTGAATAAAAATTCCGGGCCGGAAAACCAGACGCCGCAGGACATTTTGCCGATCAAGCAAAACCTCGGGGCGCCTGCAACAGGATCGTCTCCGCTCGTCGCGCAACCGGCGTTTCTCGCCGCGCAAGCCGTGCCGGTTTTGGCGTTTCTCGCCGCGTTCATCTGGCGGAAGCGCGCTGACAGCCTCGCCAATAATCCGCGCCTGCGCCGCCAGCGCGCCGTCGCCCAACTCGTTGCGAGCGGAATGGACGACTTGAAAAAATACGCGGCGGCGAACCAGCCGGATGAATTTTTCGTCACGCTGTTCCGGCTGTTGCAGGAACAAATTGGCGAGCGGCTGGATTGTCCGGCGTCGGCCATCACGGAAAACGTGATTGATGAGCATCCGGCTTTGCGCGGCGCGCAGAAGGCGACGCTCGATGGATTGCGCGAACTCTTCCAGCTATGCAACCAGGCCCGCTACGCGCCCGTGCGCGGCACCAACGAATTGAATTCGGTCGCCGAGCAGTTCGGGAAAACCATCGCCGAACTTCAGGAGGTGAAGACATGAAAAAGCTTTCCGCCAGTCTGCTCGCGCTGGTGTTCGCCGGAAATCTTTTCGCGGCGGATGTCGCCCCCGATTTTTCCGCGGCGAACAGGCTATACGCCGAGGGAAAATTCTCCGATGCAGCGAGCGCCTACGAAAAGATTCTGCAAACCGGCGCGCAATCGCCAGCGTTGCTCTTCAATTATGCCAATGCGGAATTCAAAGCGGGCAACCTCGGCAAGGCCATTGCCGCGTATCATCGGGCGGAGCAATTATCGCCACGCGATTCCGAAATCCGCGCGAATCTCGATTTCGTCCGCAATCAGGTTCAGGGCGCGACGCTGCGCGAAAGCCGCTGGCAAAACTGGGCAGGTTCGCTCACGCTGAACGAAGGCGCGCTGCTCACCTCCGCATTTTTCTGGCTGATGTTGGTGCTGCTCGCCGCGCGGCAAATTCGTCCGTCGCTGGCGCCCAGGCTGCGCAGCGTGACACGTCTTGCCGTCGTGCTGACGATTTGTTCCGGCACCGTGCTGGGTTTGCAGGCGGCGAATCATTTTTCCAAACAGACCGCCGTGGTGATTTCCGCCGTGGCGACCGCGCGCAGCGGGCCGTTTGACGAGGCGCAGAGCGCGTTCACAGTGCAGGATGGCGCGGAGCTTTCCGTTCTGGACCGGCACGACAACTGGATTCAAGTCGTTGAGGGCACGGGAAAAACCGGCTGGCTGCCGGTGAAACAGGTTGAGATTCTGCCCGGAGCGTGAGCGGCGAAAAATTTGTTGAACGCAGCCGGAAATTTAATTGTCCATCAGAAAAATCATTTCAAAAAACATGAATGCTGGAATCAACGCCATTAACGAAGCAGTAAAAGAAGCGAGCGCTTTCACGCACCCGCTGTTTAACGAACTTGGCAAGGTCATCGTAGGCCAGCACTATCTCACCGAGCGGCTGGTCATCGGCTTGCTGGCCAACGGCCACGTCCTTCTCGAAGGTGTGCCCGGCCTCGCCAAGACGCTTGCCGTGAAATCGCTGGCGAACTGCATGCACGTCAAATTCTCGCGCCTGCA
>PLZL01000369.1 GCA_003152145.1 Limisphaerales bacterium | reverse complement strand
AAGGAAATTGGTGTCAACGCCATCCGCACCAGCCACAATCCACCCGATCCGGCATTGCTGGACTTCTGCGACCGGCTCGGTTTCCTGGTGATGGACGAGGCGTTCGATGAGTTCACGCCGATGAAAAATAAATGGGTGACCGGGCGGAACAATGGCGTGCCCAGCCATTTCGGCTACGGCGAAATGTTCGAGCAATGGTCGGTCACGGACCTTCAGGACATGGTCCGCCGGGACCGCAATCATCCCAGCATCATTCTCTGGAGCATCGGCAACGAAGTGGATTACGCCAACGACCCGTTTTCGGATCCGGTGCTCGGTGCGGATTATCGCCCGCAAAACCCGCCGGCGGAAAACATGGTGACGCTCGCCAAGCCGTTGATTGCGGCCGTGAAATCCCTGGACCGGACGCGGCCGGTCACGGCGGCGATGGCGAACGTGGCGATGTCCGATACCGTCGGGCTGGCGGCGCTGCTTGACGCCGACGGCTACAATTACCAGGAACCGCGCTACGCCGCCGACCACCGGAAATATCCGCAGCGAATCCTTTACGGCAGCGAAAACAGCACTCAATACGGCGCGTGGCTCGCCGTGGAGACGAATGCTTTTGTCTCCGGCCAATTTCTCTGGACCGGCGCGGATTATCTCGGCGAGGCGGGCGCGTGGCCGAACCGCGCCAGCGGCGCAGGCCTGCTCGACCTGTGCAGCTTCAAGAAACCGCTCGCCTGGTTCCGGCAAAGCCTCTGGAGCGACAAGCCGATGGTTTATCTCTGCGCCTCCGGCAGTTTCGGCGGCGGTTTTGGTGGTGGCGGCGGACGGCGCGGTTTCGGCGGCGCGGAAAGCTGGAATTGGCAGTCGAATACCACCGTCAACGTGCAATGTTACGCCAATTGTCCCGAAGTCGAACTGTCGCTGAACGGCAAGGTCATCGGCGTGAAAAAACTTTCGGAAGCCGTCAACGGCGTTTTGCGGTGGCAGGTTCCTTTCGAGCCGGGAACGCTCAAAGCCGTTGGCCGCGCGAACGGACAGGACGTTTGCGGTTATGTCATGAAAACCGCCGGTTCGCCGAGCCGGATTGAACTGCTGCCCGACGCGACGCAACTTCGCGCCGACGGCAAAGATGTCTCCCACGTTGAGTTTCGGGTTGTTGACGAAAATGGCGTGCGCGTGCCAGACGCCATTCCGGAAGTGTCTTTTGAAATGACCGGACCGGCCAGCCTCCTTGGCATCGGGAACGGCGACGTGAACAACATCGAGGATTGCAAAACGAACATGCACCGCGCCTTTCAAGGCCACGGTCTGGCCATTCTTCAAGTTACCACGACGCCCGGCAGCATCACCTTGAAAGCCACTACTCCCGGTCTTGAGTCCGCGAGCGTGACCTTGCAAAGCCGGTAGTAATTATTGCCATCCACAGTCTGTGTGATTGCGTTTTTGTCGCTTTTGCCGGATGCTGTGCGTCTAATTCCAAATGAAAACCGCACCATCCATTTTCCCGGCAATGCTGGCACTTTTCGTCGCGTTGTTGTCAAACAATTCACCGGCTGCTGACTTGTCGCGCCAAAGCGCAGCGGCAGCGGACGCCCGCCTGACCGAAAACTTCGATTCCAACTGGCTTTTCCTGAAAGCCGACGCGCCCGGGGCGGAGCAATCTAATTTCAATGACACCGGATGGCGCAAGCTGGATTTGCCGCACGACTGGAGCATCGAAGGCCCGTTTTCGGAAACGAACAAGACTGGCGGCGCGGGCGCATTTCTGCCGAGCGGCGTCGCGTGGTATCGAAAAACCTTTTTCCTGCCAAAAGAGTTTGAGAACCGGCGCCTGTTCATCGAGTTCGACGGCGTGATGCAGAATGGTGACGTTTGGATCAACGGTTTTCATCTCGGCCACCGACCGTTTGGCTACGTCAGCTACAGTTACGAACTTACAGGCCATTTGAATTTTGGCGGCGACAATGTCCTCGCCGTCCGCACGGACACTTCGCAGCAGCCGGCGTCGCGCTGGTATTCGGGCGCGGGAATTTACCGGCACGTCCGGCTCGTCGTGACAGATCCGGTTCACATCGAGCAATGGGGCGTGTTCGTCACGACACCACAAATTTCCGAAACACAGGCGACGGTGCGGGTTCAAACGTCGGTGACGAATGAGTCTGATTCACCGAGACAAATCAGCGTCATGGCGACGGTCTATGGACCACCGCATTCCGCCCCCGATGGCAGTTATGCTTGCTCTGGAGAATCCCAATTGCTTTCCGTGCCGGCAGGGAAATCTGTTGATGTCTCGATGGACATTAAAATTCCGTGGAGACCACGGCTCTGGGATTTGGAACATCCCGACCTGCACACAGCCTGGGTTCGTGTCCGGACTTTGGGAAAAACACTTGATGAAGAAACCGTCACATTCGGCATCCGCGAAGCAAAGTTCACGAGCGACGCCGGGTTCATGCTCAACGGAAAAAAAGTCGTGCTCTACGGCGTTTGCCTGCATCACGACGGCGGCGCGTTCGGAGCAGCCGTGCCGCTGGCGATTTGGGAACAGCGGCTCACGGAATTGAGAAAGCTGGGCGTGAACGCGATCCGCACCGCGCACAATCCGCCCGCGCCGGAGTTTCTGGATTTGTGCGACCGCATGGGTTTTCTGGTGATGGACGAGTTGTTCGACTGCTGGACGGTCGCAAAAAATCCATACGATTATCATTTGTTCTTCAACGATTGGTCGAAGATTGACGCCGCCGACACCGTGCGCCGCGACCGCAATCATCCAAGCGTCATCCTTTACAGCGCCGGCAACGAAATCCACGACACGCCCAACGCCGCGCTTGCAAATAGAATTCTCACCGGCCTGGTCGAAGTGTTTCACGCGAACGATCCGTCGCGCCCGGTCACGCAGGCGCTGTTCCGTCCGAACGTGAGCGGCGATTACACAAACGGCCTCGCGGATTTGCTCGACGTGATCGGCACGAATTATCGCGACAACGAATTGCTCGCAGCGCAGCGCGCGAAACCTTCGCGCAAAATCATCGGCACGGAACAGCGACACGACCGGCAGACGTGGCTCTGGCTGCGCGACAATCCGTCGCACTCCGGACAATTTTTGTGGAGCGGCGTGGATTATCTTGGCGAATCGCGCCGCTGGCCGATTGTCGTCGCCGGTTCGGGGCTTTTGGACCACACCGGCNNCCAGCCGATCCGGGTTTCGCGCCGCTGGACCGCCGTCAGGTTTTGTTCGCCGACTGGACGCCGACGAATTTGCAGGCACACGCCGAAAATGTGGAGGTCTATTCCAACTGCAAGGAGGTCGAGTTGTTCCTGAACGGCAAATCGCTTGGCGCGAAAACCATCAATGCCGACGCCTCGCCGCGCAATTGGCAGGTTACCTTCGCACCCGGCGAACTGAAAGCCGTGGCGCGCAACAACGGCAAAATTGTTGTGACCTCTGAACTGCGCACGGCGGGCAATCCGAAAAAAATTGTTTTGTCCACAGACGCCACAAAACTTTCGCCCGGCTGGGACAACGTGGCATTCGTGCGCGCAAGGATCGTGGATGCAAAAGGCGTCGAAATTCCGCGCGCGGACGATTTGATTTCGTTCAATATTTCCGGGCCGGGCGTCATCGCCGCCGTGGACAGCGCGGACAATTCGAGTCACGAGCCGTTTCAGGCGGCCGAACGGCGCGCGTTTCAGGGTGGATGTGTCGCGTTTGTGAAGGCGGCCGGCGCCCCGGGCAAGATTGTTTTGACGGCGACGGCCCCGGGGTTGACCGCCGGTTCCATTGCCATCAAAGCAACGAAACCTTAACCCTGATAACATATGAAAGTGCCTCGCCTTCTGATTTTCCTCGCCTGCGCCTGCACGCGCCTGTTCGCGCACGCAACGGAACTCACATTGACAGATGCGCCCGGCGCGGGTGATTTGTCATTAGCCGACGGCAAAACCGTGTCGGCAATTTTTGTCGAAACCAACGACGAGCGCGCGGTGTTGCGCGCGGCGGCCGATCTGGCGGATGACTTCGCGCGGGTGACGGGAACAAAACCCGAAATTGAAAATCAATCTTCAGCGGATAAAAAAATCGGCGTCATCATTGGCACGCTTGGGAAAAGCGAACTCATTGACCGGCTGGCGGCGGAAGGGAAATTGGAGACGAATGGCGTCAGCGGCGCATGGGAAAGTCATGTTCTGCAAATCGTGAAGAATCCCCTGCCCGGCGTGGACGCGGCGCTGGTCATTGCGGGCAGCGACCGGCGCGGGACAATTTATGGGATTTACCAACTATCGGAAATGATCGGTGTTTCGCCGTGGTATTGGTGGGCGGACGTGCCGGTGAAGCAGAGCAAGACCAAGCTGCGCGATTTCCTATTGCCGCCGCGCCATTGGTGGGCGGATGTGCCGGCAAAGCAGGGAAAAATCCTCGCGTTGCACGGCGACATTTTCAAACAAGGCCCGCCCGCCGTGAAATATCGCGGCATTTTCATCAACGACGAGGATTGGGGAATGAATCCGTGGGCGGCCAAGACCTTCGATCCCGGATTCAAAAACATCGGCCCGAAGACTTATGAAAAAATATTTGAACTCATGCTGCGCCTTCGCCTGAATTACATCTGGCCGGCCATGCACGCGTGCAGCACGGAGTTCGGTTCCGTGCCGGAAAATGNNCACGACGCGGCCATGGAGCGGCCACCCAACGACCTGTCTGGCAAGATCAACCTCATGGGCGATATCTTTCACGACCAGCGCGGGTTGCTGGATCAATACGTCACCAAGCAATGGGGACCCATCGCGCAATGCTTCGTGCCCTACAAAGAAGTGCTGCAGATTTATGACGCCGGCTTGAAAGTGCCGGACGACGTAACGCTTGTTTGGGTGGATGACAACTTTGGCTACATTCGGCGTCTTGGCAACCCCGAGGAGCAGCAGCGTTCCGGCGGATCAGGCGTTTATTGGCACATGTCTTATTATGGATCCCCGCATTCTTACACGTGGATCAACACAGCAGGTCCCGCGTTGATGTGGGAAGAACTGCACAAGGCGCGGGAAAACAACGCGCGCACTTTGTGGGTCATCAACGTCGGCGACATCAAGCCGATGGAAATCGGAATTGATTATTTCTCGCGGCTGGCATGGAATCCTGATGGATTCGACCGCGGCGCGCAGCGAACATTTCTCCATGATTTTGCAGCGAGGAACTTCAGTGAAAAAAATACGCAGCCGATGGTGGATTTGCTCATGGAGTTTTACCAGCTGGGAACCATCCGCAAGCCCGAGTTGATGGATCGCGCGTGGGCGCTCTCACTGACGCCGGAGCGAGCGGCACAACTCGAAAATGACTACAACCATTTGCTCAAGCGCGAAGAAGCGCTGTCGGCCGCGGTTCCGGCAGAAGCGCGGGACCCTTACACGGAAATGGTCGGTTTTCCCGCACGCGTTTTGGCATCGGCAGGTCTGATTTTCATGGCGGATCGAAATGTTAAACGAGGCATTGACGTCGTCGCCAACGAAAACAAAATAGCGACCCTGCGCAATGACCTTGAGGCACAAGTAGAAAACTTCAATACGAATATCGCCGGTGGAAAATGGAACCACATGATGCCCGGCCTTGTCACCGGAAAAGATTTTACCAGATGGTCGAGTCAGGTGCGATGGCCGTGGGGTGAACAGACGTCCCAGACCGGCCAGACCACGAATAACTCTCCGGTTATAAATGAACCTCCCGCAGGGCAAGGCTGGCGCGATGCCGCCGCGGCTGACCGGCAATCACCGCAGAACGCGGCACATTGGAGCATCGTTGAAGGACTCGGACCGTCGGGCCGGGCGATGGCATTGTTACCTGCGAGCTCGGAAATTTCATGGAAGGAAGATGACAAGAACGCGCCTGCGCTGGAATATGATTTCCAGACCAAAGGGGGAGACAGAGAGGCGTTTATCGATTTCCTGCCGACGTTCCGCATTTATTCGGGAATGAAATTGCGCGTGGCCGCAAGCATGGATGATGGCGTCCCGACAATAATCGAAGTGCCCGGTTCCAGCGGCTCGGAAAACGAAAATGGCCAGGTGCGGAGCTTCGCTGTTCAAAATAACTACGTTCGAGCGCGTGTGCCGTTGCCGGGGCTTGCCGCCGGCAAGCACACCTTCAAAATCCGAGCCGTTGATCCCGGGGCCGTGATTGACCGGGTTTCCTTGCCATAGACCTTCACCGCGTAATCTTTTCCACAAAATGAAAAAACATCTCACTCTCGCCGCAGTTTGTGCGGTGCTGGCCTTCTTTTCGTTCACCGGCTGCAAGTCAACCAGTTCACAGGTGTTCTCAACGGCTGCGCCTGCTGTCACGCCTGCCGTGGCTGTTCCTCCCGCGCCATTTGCTCCGCCCGCGTCACCGCGCGCGACTTACAATTTCAACCCCGGCTGGAAATTCTTTTTTGGCGACCAGACCAATGCCGACCAGCCGGACTTTGACGATTCGGCGTGGGCCAGCGTCAGCCTTCCTCACACATGGAACGAAACCGACTCCTATCGCGCCTACATCAGCCACGGCGGCGGCGACCAGAGCGAAAAGATGTTTGGTGTTGGCTGGTATCGCAAACACTTTAAGCTGCCCGCCAGCGCCGACGGCCACAAGGTTTTTCTCCAATTCGACGGCATGAGACAGGCCGGGTGGTTCTTCGTCAACGGCCAGCCCGCCGGCAAATATGAAAACGGCATCACCGCCGTGGGCCTCGACATCACGAAGTTCGCGAAGTTCGGCGGCCAGGACAACGTCCTCGCGGTGAAGGTGGACAACAGCCCCGGCTACAAGCAAGAGGCAACCGGCACGGCGTTCGAGTGGAACTCGAAGGATTTCAACCCGAACTTCGGCGGACTGAACCGCGACGCCACGCTGATTGTGGCGGGCAAGATATATCAGACCCTGCCGCTTTACGAAAATCTCAAGACAACCGGCATCTATATTTATCCGGAGACGATTGACCTGAAGAAAAAATCCGCCGATGTGAAAGTGGAGGCCGAGGTCGCCAACGAGACGGGCGATTACGCATCGATCACGCTTTCAGCCGTCGTGGTGGACGCGGACGGCGTCGTGCGCGCGAAATTGGACGGCAACACTTCGGACCTTGTCGCGGGGCAGTCGGAAGTCTTCACCGCTTCCGGCACGTTGAACGACGCGCGTTTCTGGGATGTGAAAGACCCGTATCTCTATCGCGTTTATTCCATGTTGAGCGTAAACGGCAAGGTGGTGGACGTGTGCGAGACGACGACGGGTTTTCGCCAGACCGAATTCAAGGGCGGCGTCGGCACCGGCGGAGTCTGGCTGAATGGCCGGTTCGTCTGGCTCACCGGCTATGCGCAGCGCTCGGCCAACGACTGGGCCGGTCTTGGTGGCGCTTATCCCGACTGGATGCACGACTTCACACTCGCGATGGTGCGCGAAAGCAATGGCAACTACCTGCGCTGGATGCATGTCTCGCCGCAGCGCGCTGACGTCGCGGCGTGCGACCGGTTGGGTATTGTCGAGGTCTGCCCGGCGGGCGACAAGGAGCGGCTTGTGACCGGCCGCCAATGGGATCAGCGTGCCGAGGTGATGCGCGACTCCATGATCTTCTATCGAAACAATCCCAGCATCTTTTTTTGGGAGGCGGGCAACACCATCGTCACGCCGGAGCAGATGGTGCAGATGGTGGCGCTGCGCAAGGAACTGGATCCGCATGGCGAGCGCGTGATGGGCACGCGCGACAACGACCAAGCGGACGCCAACAAGGCACTGACGCCGATGTCGGAATATTACGGCGTAATGATCGGACAGGCGCCTCGAACGGATGAAATCGCGGGCGACGACATTTTTCGCGGTTACAGCATCGCGCGCCGTGATAAGGCGCCGCTGATCGAGACGGAGGACTTCCGCGACGAAGCCGGGCGTGATATCTGGGACGATTTCTCGCCGCCGCACTTTGGTTTCAAGCCAAAACCCGGCTCGATCGGTGGCCGTCCCGTGGATTCCTGGCACTGGAATTCCGAGACGTTCTGCCTCGCCGCCGCCGCGCGCTACGCCGACTATGTGCGCAACCGGATTGACAACACCGATCCCGCCCACTCGAAATGGTCGGCCTATTGCTCCATCTATTTCGCCGATTCCGACGCCGACGGACGCCAGCAGGGCAGCTACGTCCTGCGCGTGAGCGGCAAGGTGGACGGCGTGCGCCTACCCAAGTCGCTTTTTTACGTTTCGCGCGTGATGCAAAACGAGGAGCCCGACCTGCACATCATCGGGCATTGGAATTATCCGACGAACACGGTGAA
>PLZL01000468.1 GCA_003152145.1 Limisphaerales bacterium | reverse complement strand
GGTAGCCTTCCATGATGAGATACGGTTCATAGACTTCCTCAATCGTGTCCGGCTCTTCGCCGACGGCGACGGCGAGGGAATTTACGCCCACTGGCCCGCCGCCAAATTTCACGATGACGGCTTCGAGGATGCGCTTGTCCATTTCGTCAAGGCCGTTCTGGTCAATCTCCAGCATCGCCAGCGCCTTGTCGGCGACTTCTTTCGTGATGCGGCCGTCGTGCCGGACCTGCGCGTAATCGCGCACGCGGCGGAGCAGGTTGTTCACGATGCGCGGCGTGCCGCGGCTGCGCCGGGCGATTTCATGTGCGCCGGCCTCCTCGATTTCGACATCCAACAAGCGCGCCGAGCGGAGCACGATTTTCTGCAAATCGTCGCCGACGTAATAATCCAGCCGTTCGCGCATGCCAAAGCGCGTGAGCAGCGGCGCGGTGAGCAAACCGCTGCGCGTGGTCGCACCAATGAGCGTGAAGCGCGGCAGATTCAGCCGCACGCTGCGCGCGTTCGGTCCCTGGTCAATAATGATGTCCAGTTTGAAATCCTCCATCGCCGGATAAAGATATTCCTCGATGGTTTTTTGCAGGCGATGAATTTCGTCAATGAACAGCACGTCGCCTTCTTCGAGATTGGTGAGCAACCCGGCAAGGTCACCGGCCTTTTCAATCGTCGGGCCGCTGGTGGATTTGAGGTTCGCGCCCATCGCCTTGGCGAGAATGTTGGCCAGCGTGGTTTTGCCAAGTCCGGGCGGCCCGTTCAGCAGAATGTGGTCGAGCGGCTCCTTCCGCTTTTTGGCGGCGGCGACGGCGATTTCCAGCCGCTCCTTGACCTTGGGCTGGCCAGTGAATTCGGAAAAGAGCGAGGGACGCAGCGTCATTTCGAGCGCCACGTCCGGTTTGTTCAAGTTGGCAACCGGTCGTTCGGACATCAGGAAAAGATTGCGGCAGGCGGCTTGCAGCGGCAAGCTTGGTATTTACAAAAAATGGAATAGGTATAAGGTGGGAGCGAAACCAATGTCACGGAGATCTTCAACGACGGGTTTACGGCTGGCGACTTGCAGCATCCGCCAGCCGGCGGGGAGATTTTTTCCCAAGGGCGCTTTCACGCTGGTGGAATTGCTGGTGGTCATCGCCATNNCGCCATCATCGCCATTCTGGCGGCATTGCTTTTGCCGACGCTGGCCGGCGCCAGGATGCAGGCGGCCCGCATCCAGTGTGTCAGCAATGAGAAACAGTTGATCCTGGCCTGGACGATTTATTCCACCGACAACAATGAAAATCTGGTCTCGAACGGAGGCGACACGGCCATGACTTCCACGCATCCGCATTTGTGGGTTCAAGGCGGCAACCACGGTTCTGCCGACACCCTGACCAACAAGCTATATCTGATGGGCGCGAATTTTGCGCTCTTCGCCAGAAGTCTCCCAACCGAGCGGATCTACAAATGTCCGGCGGATTTGTCCACCTGGCCGCTGTGGACATCAAAATTAACCTACGTCACAGAATTGCGCAGCTATGCCATGAACAGTTATCTCGGGACCGGAAGCGCAGGCGTAATTCCTCCGATCAGCCTGAACTCCGCCTACAAGGTTTACACGAAATTTTCACAGTTCGCGGCGGACTCGCCGGTCAACCGCTTTGTGTTCATGGATGTCAATCCGGCCAGCATCTGCACGCCCGCCTTCGGTGTGGACATGAGCCTGCAAACCTGGATTCATTATCCTTCAGACCTGCACCGGAAGGGGGGCGTGATGGCCTTTGCCGACGGCCATGTGGAACACCACCTCTGGGAGGACGCCAGAACCATGTTGCACCTCGCGGACGGACAGGCTTATATCCCGCACGGCATTTCCTCGTCCGGCAATCCCGATTTGAACTGGATCGCGGAGCAGACAACTTCAAAAAAATAACCCGCCCGCGCAAGGTATTTTGGAATGCCTTTGCATCAGGCGCGGGTTTGCTTCGAATGAAAACCTGGAAATCTTCAGCGCGAAGTGGATTGAATCAACGGACGTTTATCGCGCCATGTTGCGGCAGGTTTTGAGATGAATGATGTCGGGCTTGCAAAAATACGGAAAATCCCTATTTTGTCGTCATGAAACAAATTACCGCCACAGATGCAGCCAAGGAATTTCACCATTTCCTGGGGTTGGCGGAACACGGTCAAAGCGTTCAAATCCGCAAACACCGCCGGGTTGTGGCTCGATTGGTGCCGGACAGTGATTTTATGAGCGGGCGTGAATTTTCCAAACTGTTCACGGATTACAAGGCAACGGCATTGGACAAAGCCGCCGCTGATGACATCGAAGCCGGCATCAAGAAACTCGACGAGGAGTTCAGCCATGAACTGGATCATAGACACGGACATCCTCATTGAAGGCGAACGCGGCAACCCGGCCTTTGCCGCATGGAGTCAGTCGCCGGATGAATTTGCCACAGCCGACATCATCCGCGCTGAATTTTTGATCGGGATTCACGCCGTTGAGGATGCGGCCAAACGAAGGCGCGGCGAAGAGTTCTATCGAAACCGGATTTCGCGCATCGCCTCTCTTGCCAATGAATCCGCGGATTACGAAGTTGCCGCAAGAATAGCCGGGGAGGCGCGCCGGCTTGGAAAAGGCAGGCCCGGACTGGTGGACGGGCGTTTGGCCGCGCTCGCTCTTCGGACAGGCGCGAAAGTGGCGACGCAAAACGTCAAAGACTTCACCGCCATGGGTTGTCCGTGCGAAAACCCGTTAAGGATATCCGCGCGCCGCGAAGCGGATTGAATCAACGAACTTTTTTGCGCCCTGCGGCGGAGGCGGGTTACATCGTGAGCGGCGACAAGAAGCATTTGCTGCCGCTCCGGCAATTT
>PLZL01000164.1 GCA_003152145.1 Limisphaerales bacterium | reverse complement strand
TGCCGGTGGTGATGTCGTGAAAATCCACCGCGTAGTTCGGACTTTTGCCAATCGCGTAGATGGCCGGATTGAGAAAGCCAACGGGCGGCTTGAGCGTATTGGCGGCCTGCTGATTGACGAGCGCCATAAAACCCGCCCACAATGGCGCCGCCGCGCTGGTGCCACCACCAGAACTTNNTCGGCGAGCCTTGGTTGGTCACCATGTTGATTCCCTGCTGCCAGCTTGGAATCGAGTAGGATGTGCTGACCCCACCGCCGCTTCCGATGTAGCCATTTCCGTTCAGACTCCATGCGGGTGGGCTATAGCCCAAATTCCAGACGGTTTCCGAAGCATACGAAGCGCCGGAACCATTCATCGTTAATGTCGTTCCGCCCACACTCGTGACGTATGGACTCGCGGCTGGATCGTGTATTGGATTGACCCAAGCATCGCCATCTCCAGACGCTTGGAAAAATGACTGGCCTTGAACCGCCATTTGCTGGAAGACCTGGTTGGCGTTCGTATCAGAAGCAATACCGCCTAAATCCCAAGATGAACTGAATTGTTTGATTTGGTTGCTCGAAGCCATGCTGTTCAAAATATCATCGAAATGTTTGTCAGACAGCCCGGCTTCAAAAACGACTACGCTGGACAGATTTGTAGCCATGGAAATTGCCATTTCGATGTCCAGAGACACCTCAAACACGGCCAGCGCGTTGGTCGTCGGTGTCCCGCTAAAACCNNAGTGTCACACCCGGCGCGTAGGCCGCCCGGAAATCGTTTCCCATATACGAACCGCCTAGCCCAGAACCGAAAGCGGGCAGAACGCCCGCCGGTCTATTTTTCAGGGGATTTTTTTTTAAGCTCGCCGGTCGTGGCATCGAAAAATTGTCCAGACCGCTGACGTGCAAAACCGGCACGCTGAAATCAATCGAAGGCTCGGCGTCCGGCGCGTAAAACGTGCGGTTTTCCGTAGGATGCTGATAAACACTCAACGTCACGTGAAAAACCTTTTCGACCGTCGCCGCGTTTCCGCTCACATCTAGCAGGACGCGGTTGGGATACGTCGCCGTCACCGTCAGACCGTTCGTCTGCGCGAAATGAATGAGGGACTGATAATCCTGTTCCGCCGGGCCAAACTGCGCCGCGAACTGCTCCGGTGTCAGGTAGCGGTGATAATTCGTGCTGGCCGGGTCGTAAATTTCCGAAAGCAGCTTGTCGAGCGCCGGCTGGTTTCGCAAGGGCAGCCCGATCGCCAGATTCAGGCGGTTCGTCACGGGCAAACGGCTCAGCGGCTGCAGATGAAATTGCGCCACCGCCGGCGGCACATGTCCGTGCAACAATTGCTTCCCGACGCCCTGTGCGTGCGTTGTAAAAGGGAAAAGCCCCGCTGCAATCGCAGCGGCCAGGGCCAGCCGCGTAAAACCGCCGCCTGCGAGGCGCCCGGCTGAAAGCATATACGCGGCCAGCCAGATGAACCATCGCCCGCGTATAGCGGCATGGCCGCCACCCGGCTTTACGCCGGCAACTTCAGCAAACGCCCGGCTAATCACGGGATTTCTTGATGAGCGCAAATAGAAAATCTCAACTAATTTAAGCAGACTTTGAGCCATCGTCAAATTCACAGTAGAAAAAATTTGCCCGCCCGCCGCCGCGACACTAATTTCCAGTCGTGTCAGTCAAACTCACCATCCTCGGCAGCGGCTCGTCCGGCAATTGCGCCTATATCGAAACCGCCGAGGCCCGCATCCTCGTGGACGCCGGATTTTCCCCGCGCCAAATCCGCCAGCGCCTTGCCGGCATCGGTCGCACGCCGGAAAATCTCACCGCGATTTTGATCACCCACGAACATTCCGACCACATCGCCGGGCTGCTCGGCATCGCCGACAAATTCCAAATTCCAGTCTATTGCAACCGCGACACGCAGGACGCGACCATCTGGACATTCAAAAACAAATGGAGCAAGAAGACCAACCTCGCCCTCGAAACCGCCGACACTTTCAAAGCCAAAATCAACTGGCAGCTTTTTGCCACCGGCGCAAGTTTTGAAATCGCCGACGTTCTCATTGAGACATTTTCCATTCCACACGACGCGCAAGACCCCGTTGGATATCTTTTGCGGACGGTGTGCGGCAACATCGGCTTTGTCACCGACCTCGGCCACGTCACCAGGCTTGTGCTCGACCGCATCCGCGCCGCAAACGTGCTCGTGCTCGAATCCAACCACGACGTGAAGATGTTGCAGGATTGTCCGCGCCGCTCGTGGCCGCTCAAGCAGCGCATCCTCGGACGCCACGGCCATCTTTCCAACGCCGCCGCCGCCGAAGCCGCCGCGCAAATCATGTCCGCCGATCTGAAGCATCTTTACCTCGCGCACTTGAGCCGCGAATGCAATCGTCCTGAACTCGCGCAATACGTCATGGCTGAACAACTCCATCACATCGGCGCGACGCACGTTCAACTTAAACTCGCCGCGCAGGACGTGCCGTGTGAGACGTTGGAATTATAAAATTATGGCACAAGTTTTAGGTGAATCAGGACGTTACGCCAGCCAAGAGGAAATAAAAAAATTCCGCCAACACTATTTAGTCATAATTGCTGTAATAGCCATTCTTGGCGGAGTTTTGGGTTACCTTTTTTGTCTTCAATTTCAGGTTGGTAAAATTTCTTCTTTAGCGATTCTCTGCACCGAATTAATTTTGCTTTGCGTCATTTGGTTGGTTGACCGGATTGGCTTTCGCAAGTTGGGCGAACTCGAAAAGAGGCGTGCTGCAATGAGAAAAGGCACGGCTGGAGAAAATGCCGTCGCACAAATTCTCAAGGATTTTCCGGAAGATTTTCGCATCATCAACGGCCTGACGACTCCGTTCGGAGACCTTGACCATGTTGTCATCGGACCGACCGGCGTTTATGTCATTGACACTAAAAATTGGAAAGGGGTTGTCGCCGCAAACGGCAAAGGCGAACTGTTGCTCAATGGCAAACCGACTGACAAGCCAACGGTAAAGCCATTGGTGACAAGAATGATGAACGTGAAAGATAAAATCAAAACGCTTTCCAATCTTGATCCATTTTTCAAAGCAATTTTGGTTTTTCCAATCGCAAGAGTTGAGGCCGATTGGGGCAAAACTGGAAGTGCAAATTGTATTCGCGACGACCAGTTGTGGGAGCATATTGTCGAAAATAAATTTGCCAATAAACTTGATAAGAAAGCAATTGAATCGCTCGCTCAAGCTTTTCTTGCTTTGGCAACGATGGACAAAGAATTTAGGGCTTCCACCAAATAATTTTAAGCAGTGTTTTCAATTCAAAATATTTCCAGCCTCGACCTGCCCGAACTCCAGCCTTACGCCACAATGCGGCGACCGTTGGAACACGAAGGGCAGGGCATCTTCGTGGCCGAAGGAACCAAAGTCGTGCGACGCCTGCTCGAAAGCCGTTTCACCGTCGTTTCCGTCGTGCTGCCGGAAAAATGGTTGGACGATTTCCGTCCGCTGCTCGAAGCACGACCGGAGCCGATCACGGTTTATCTCGCCGAAAAGAAATTGCTCGAAACGCTCGTTGGCTTTTCGATGTTCCAAGGCGTTCTCGCTGTCGGAAAAATCCCCGCTCCGGTTTCGCTCGATGACATTTTGCAAAAAAGTCCGACTCGGTCTTCGCCTGCGGCAACGACGCGGCAAGAGCCAAAGCTGTTCGTCGCGGTGGATGCGCTGACGAACGCGGAAAATCTCGGCGCGCTCGTGCGGAATTGCGTTGCATTCAACGTCCAGGCGTTGATTGTCGGCGAAACCTCCAGCAGCCCGTTTCTGCGCCGCGCCGTCCGCAATTCCATGGGCACGATTTTTCAGTTGCCGGTCATCGAGTTGGCCAAGCTTGGTCAGCGGCATCAGTTCACCACGAAACCACATACCACAAAATTGACGCTGCCAGAATGTCTGAAGGAGTTGCGCGGGCGCGGTGTCCGCTGCATCGCGGCCCATCCGCACACAGATAAAAAGTTTCTGTCGCAGGCGGATTTTTCCGGCGATTGCTGCCTCGTCTTCGGCAGCGAAGGCGACGGAATTTCGCCGGCGGTTCTGGAGAGCTGTGACGAAGCGGTGGCGATTCCGATGCCGCCGGCGGTGGATTCACTCAACGTCGGCGCAGCGGCGGCGGTTTTTCTTTACGCAGTGAATCAGCAGCGAACCAAAACTTGAGGCGCAGGATGGTGCGCGATGCAGAAATAATGATGTAGCACCCGCGTCTCGCGGGTCGTTTCGGGCGTCACGCCCGAAACCATCTTCCGGCGCAGGCTGCCGTCATTTGTCGGAGCCTCGGCAATCGCGGGCGCGTGTCGCAGCAATTCGGCGCGACGCCGAATTGAACCCGTCGGAGGCGGGTGCTACCCACAGGTTTTTCAACCCCTCATTCCTTCTTGGATTTTTTGCTCTCTAGCGTTAAAAAATTTTTCATAAACCGACCGGATTGCCGCACGCCATTTGGCCAGCGCCTTTCTGAATTCGTCGGGCGTCGCAAAACCGCAGCGCACCGAGACGCGATAATACGGCGCGGGGTCATCCGGCAAAACGGTTTCACCCTCGTAACTCCACCGGCGCAAAATGCCTTCGACCCGCCGGAGCCGGCGATAATTTTCAATCAACTTGTCCGCGTCCGGCAAAACCTTGGTGTCGCGGCCGCGTTCAAGTGCGCGGAGTGTGTTCGCCTCGTGCCAGCCATTTTCCAGGCACAACGCCTGCGCGATGAATTCGGGATCCATGAAGCCGCCTTTGCCGGTTTTGATGGCCAGATCATCCTGACCTCGCGGCGTCCGTTCTTTCTCAATGCGCAGCCGCATTTTGTGAATTTGTTTCTTCCAGTCCGGCGTGAAACAGGCGACAGCATTGCAGCGCCGAGCGCCGCCTCGGCTCATTTTGCGAGTTCTTTGCCACTTGCCGAGACAGTGCTCGGCGCTCCTGAAGTCCGTCAATTCTGCGGCCAGTTTTTGAAATGTTTCGCCGAGCGCAAAATCGCCGGCCACCGTTCGCGTGCGCGTGAGCGCCTGAATTTCCCAAAGCTGCGCGCGCTCACGATAATAATTTTCATAGGCGGCGAGCGTGTTGACGAGCAATCCCTTTTCGCCGTCGGGACGCAGCCGCGCGTCGGTGTGGAACACAATCCCCAGATCCGTGCGGCTCGACAGCAAATCCATGAGTTCCGCCGCGAGCCGCTGGAGCCGGGGCAGGTTTTTTTCCGTCGCGCCGGTGACAAACAAAATGTCGAGGTCGGAGCCGTAGTCAATTTCATAGCCGCCGAGTTTGCCGAGGCCAATGACCACGAGCGGCGGCGTTTTGATTTTGTTTTTACGCATCACGACTTCGAGCGCGTATTGCAGGCATGCGTCGGCGAGCGCGGAAAGTTCAGCGAGATTCTGCTCGAAATCGGCGAGGCCGAGGATGTCGCGCAGGCCGAGCCGCATCAATTCCGCCTCGTGATAGCGGCGCAGCCACAGAAACTGGTCGGCATCGGCGAGACCGTGGCGCAGATCCTTCAAAATTTCCGCCGCGTTTTTGCGCAGGCGCAGGCGGTTGCCCGCCATCAATTCATCAATCAAATCCGGCGAGCGGACGGCCAGTTCAGCCAGAAATTCAGAGCGGTCGAATAACAGCAGCAACAGTTCGAACGCCGCGGGATTGCCGTTCCAAATTTCAAGCAACGCCGAACGCGTGCCGTAGGCGGCGATGAAGCTGTCCAGCCGCGTCAGCACGCGGTCGGGGTCGGAAAGGATTGGGGATTGCGGATCGCGCCCGTCTTCGCTTCGCTTCGACGCGGCCTGGAAAGCGGCCGGCCGCGCCGAAGCCAAAGACGAAGGCGGGATTGCGGATTTGTTCGGACACAGCGCGAGGAATTTTGGGATCAATTGCCGTGCCAGTTCCGTCGTATGCGGCGAGACGTGGACATAGCCCGGACCTTCGGCGAATTCCTTGAACAAATGAAACGCGGCCCGGGGATCGCGGAAGGAATGCGCCGACAGCAGTTCTTCCCATCCGGCTTCCGCGCCGTCGAACGCCGGCGGCAAACCGGTTTGCGTCTGCAGTGATTCGCCCTTCAGCCATTTGTCATAAATCTGCCGGACGTTGCCGGTGTGCGTCCGCAGCGCCGATTCGAATTCTTCCGGCATGGAAAAATCCATCAGCCGCGCCAGCCGCAACCGCGCCGAGCGGTCGGCGGGAATCGTGTGCGTTTGCCGGTTCTCCTCCATCTGCAGGCGATGCTCGACATTACGCAAAAAACGATAGGCAGCGTCCAGTTGCCGCGCTTCCTCTTCGGACAGCAGGTGGTATTGCGCGAGCTTGGCAAGGCAGGGGAGCGTCTGCGCGATCTGCAAAAACGGCTGTTTCCCGGCGTGCAGGACCTGCAACGATTGAACCAGGAATTCAATTTCACGGATGCCGCCGCGGCCAAGTTTCACGTTGCGCTCAAGCTCGCCTGCGCCAACAACCTCTTTCTCGATACGTTCCTTGACCGCGGCGATTTCGTGGAAAATATTTTCGTTGATGGAACGCGGAAAGCGGAACGACTGGATGATTTCCAAAAACTCGCTCGCGAGCGCGTCGTCACCCGCCGCGCACCGCGCCTTGATGAGCATCATGCGCTCCCAAGTTTGTCCCCATTCCGCGTAATAACTTGCGCAGCTTTCCAGCGAACGGCACAGCGGGCCGGTGTCGCCTTCCGGTCGCAGCCGCAAATCCACGCGGAACAAAAAACCCTCCGCCGTTGTCCGCGAAACCTCGGCGGTGAAGGCCTCGGCGAGTTTGGAGAAAAACTGGTGATTCGACATGACCGTGCGCGGCGGATTTTTTTGAGCGGGCGGTTCCTTGAAAACTTCGCCTTCTTCGCTGTAGAGAAAGAGCAGGTCCACGTCGGAACTGTAATTGAGTTCCTGGCCGCCGAGTTTGCCGAGGCCCAGCACGCAAAACGCCGTCGGCTGCCAGCGACTTGCGGTGTCCTGATGAAACGGCTGGCCGAACCGTTCGCAAAATTGCCGCGAGCAAATTTGCAGCACGGCGTCCAGACAAACGTCCGCCACGTCGGAAAGCTCCCGCGTGATTTCAACGANNCAATCGCGGCGCGAGCAGGGCGTCAACTTCGCGCTGGAAACCCTGCGTGCGGCGCGGATGTTGAATCCGGTCGAACTCAATCAGCGGCAGCCATTCGGGATGCGCTACCAGCAGATTTCCCAGCACCGGCGAGCCGCCCAACAAGGTGGCGAGCACGCGCTGGGAATCTGCCGGGAGTTTTTCAAGCCGGGCAGGCGCGGTGGCGGCCAGCGCATCGAGGAAATGCCGCGCGCAAACCGGATCGGCGGATGCTTGCGCCAGTTTTTGCCACTTTGACGGTTTCATTCAGGCGGGGGCGCGTCAACCAGCCGGACGCGCGGATGTTTTTTCGACAAAATCAACGGCTTTGCGGCAGAGTGGACGCCAATCCAGTTCGGCCTGGACGCGCGCGGCGGAGGCGCAGGCGCGGATTTGCCAGGTTTTCGGAGATTCATCGAGCCAGCCGATGATTTTTTTCCCGAAGTCTTCGCCATCGAATTTTGAGAAGCGCACCATCGGGTCGTCTTGAAAATAACGCTGGATGCTTTTGAGCGGCGTCGAAACGGCGGGCAGCCCGCTGGCGACGTATTCGACCACTTTGGCGACAAACGCGCAGTGGGTCCCGGCCGATTCCTCGTAAGGCACGATGCCCACGCTCGCGTCGGCAAGGTGTCTGGCAACTTCGGCGTAAGGCACAAAACCCGTCGCCTCAAATTTGAAACCGGGACTTTGTTTCCGCGCGCGGCTCAAAAAACTTTCAAGCGCGGCGGTCTTTTTTCCGACGAACCGGAAAACGACTTCGGGACGTTGCCGCGTCACAAATTGTGTTGCGTCAAACGCAATTGGCCCGAGATGATGCGCATCGAATGAACCGTGCATGACGACAACGGGCGGCTGGTTGCCGGGCAGCGGTTGTGCGCGGAACGGAAATTTTTCGGCGTCGTAACCGTAGTAAATCGGCAGGATCTTCTCGCGCGGGAAACCGCGTTCCACAAACAAATCGGCGAGCGTGTCGGACACGGTCAGCACGCCGTCCACGCCGAAGCGCGATGGCATGGAAATTTCATAGCGCTTGAGCGCCTCGACCAGCGGACGCGGCGCAAGCCAGGCCGGCCATGTTTCCATGAAGCCGGTGAGCAGGTCCGGAAAATTCATCACGACGGGCACGGCGAGCCTTCGTTTCAATCGCCCGGCGGCCACGGCGGAAATGGCGTGCTGCGAAACGAGCAAATCGAATTTCGTTTCGCGAGCGGCCCGGGCGACCATTCGTTCGAGGAAAAATGGATAGACCAGATATTTGAAGTTGCGGAACCGGGCATAACGGCTCATCGGCCACCGGTTGAATGGATGCAGCCGGATGCCGATTTCCTTTTCGACGTTTTCCGCGCCGGCAATTCGCGGACAAAACACATGGACTTCGTGACCGCGCCGGACCATTTCCTCGACGAGATAGACCGCTTCCGCCGAACCACCACCGGACGGCGGATAAAACGGTTCGTGCGTCAGGAACGCGATGCGTAACGGGGATTGGGGTTCGCGCACGCGATGACGCTATGACATTTTACCGCGCCGGTTCAATTCATTTCAGACGGCAAAATGTTTGACTTGCCGCCGGGAAAATATAAATTGTCACTCCGTTTCGTGGATGGGGTCATAGCTCAGTTGGTAGAGCGCCTGAATGGCATTCAGGAGGTCAGGAGTTCGAGCCTCCTTGGCTCCACCATCTCAAATTCAAGGGTTCAGCATTTTTTTCAGGGAATGCTTGACGCAAATGCGCAGTTCAAATAATAGCAATGGGCATCAGCAACCAATCGCACGCGTGGCGTTTCATCAATTAATAAGATCATGATTACACCTACCAATCCGAACCAGACCACTGGCAAAAATACGAGCTGGTTTCGCACCACCGAAGGAAAAAACTACGCCTTCATCTTTCTTTTGGTCTCCTCGCTGTTTTTGCTGTGGGGAACTTGCAACGGCATGATTGACGTGCTGAACAAGCACTTTCAAGATTCGTTGCATATCACGAAGGCGCAGTCGGCCTTCGTGCAGTTCGCCAATTACATGGGTTACTTTCTGATGGCGATTCCATCCGGCCTGCTGGCCATTCGCTTCGGTTACAAAGGCGCCATCATCATCGGCTTGGCGCTCATCGCCGCGGGCGCCGTCTGGTTCATTCCGGCGACGCACATCGGAACTTACTGGGCGTTCCTGCTGGGGCTTTTCATTCTGGCTGCCGGCCTGACATGTTTGGAAACCGTCGCCAATCCTTACACCACCGTGCTCGGCCCACCGGAATCGGGCGCGGCGCGCATCAATCTCGCGCAAAGCGCCAACGGCATTGGCTGGATGATAGGCCCGGTGCTGGGCGGTTATTTTGTTCTTTCAGCCACCGGCGAACCCATCATGAGCAACGCAGACCTTTACAAACCATATCTCATTGTCGCCGTCATTGTGGCCATCATCGCCTTTGTTTTCATCATCAGCAAAGTGCCGGATTTGCATAACATTGAAGAGTCCAAAGTCGAAGTCGCTCCCGGCAAAGTCGCGGTGAAACCGTTGTGGAAGCGCTGGCATTTTGTTTTGGCGGTCGCGGCGCAATTTTTTTATGTCGCGGCCCAAACGGGCATTTTCAGTTTTTTCGTCAACTACATGGCCACCGACACTCCCACTTTAAGCCAAAGCGGGGCAAACGGACTACAGAGTTATGGCAACGGATTGCACAACGTTTTCCGCATTCCGCTTACGCAAATGACTTATCCCGCCGCCATGTTTTCGGCCAACGACACTGCAAATCTTTCGGCATTTGTCGCCAAATTGCAGAACGACCAAGATTCAAAAACGCGCCCCATTTCGGATTTTATCTGGAGCCAGTTTTCTACGAACCGCGATTTTCTAGCCCTGCCAAGTTTCGTGGCAAGAGCTGATCAGGTTAATGCTCCTTCGGTTATCAAGGATTCGGCCACCGACCTTGACAAACAGGTTGCACAGCAGAAACAAGCTGTTTTCATCAAGGGATTGAATCAAATTCTTCAGACCAATTTGCTTTTTGCCGCTGTGCGTTCCAGCAGCCTTGTGCTGCCGGATGAACAACGCAAATTAATCGAAGCCAATCCAACGGGCGAACAATTGGTGCGCGCAAACCGGAGTTTATTGGAAGACACTTATTCGGCCGATCTGTTTGCCAGAAGCCCGTATCTGAACACCGCGCAATTCCGCATCACCGACCGCGGCGCGTCCGTGCTACTTTCGTTTGGTGGTTTTGCGTTGTTTCTCCTGGGTCGAATTACTGGCAGCGTTGCGTTGCGTGCTTTCAAGCCGCACCTGATGCTGGCGCTGTATTCCGTCGCGAACATATTCATGATGATTCTGGTGATGAATTCGTGGGGCTGGCTTTCCGTCACCGGACTGCTCTTGAGCTTCTTCTTCATGTCCATCACGTTTCCAACGATTTTCTCGTTGGGCATTCATGGCTTGGGCGAGCAGACGAAAATTGGCTCGTCATTCATCGTCCAATCCATCGTGGGCGGCGCCATCATGCCATTATGGATGGGCTGGCTGGCGGACCATTGGGGCATGCGCATCGGCTTCTTCATGCCGCTGCTTTGCTTCATCTTCATCGCCTTCTACGGCGCAAGCTGGCGCAAACTGGAAGCAAAAAACCGCGAGGTTTGAGGCGTTGCTGAAACGTCGGAAGGTTCTGATCAAACGCCGAATGAAGAAAACTTTCTTCATTCGGCGTTTATTCTTTTGGCAATCAACCGGAAATTAGAATGGTGTTCGCGTATTGCACCGTGTCGCCGGTGCGGATGAGGCCGATGGCGTGCGGCACGCCCTTCTCGAATTCCACGTGCGGCTCAAATTTCGTCGGCACGCCTTTCAGCGCGGCGGCAAATTTCTGGCGGACGGACGCTGTGTTGTTTTTCAAAAATTCCTTGGCTTGATAGGCCTGCGTGAATTTGTGGTTGGCGCGCACGGCGGCGATGACGAGCGCATTGGTGTGCCGCACGCGGCGAGCAGCGAGAGGATTTGCGGATTGAGAATGCCGTGATTGATCATGAGCGCATTGTGGAAATTTTCAGTGCCGTGTCGATGAAACACCGAGTTGAAGCAGCTTCCGCATGCCAATTTCCGATTTCGCCTCGGCGTAAATCCGCAGAACCGGCTCGGTGCCCGAACCGCGCAGCATCAGCCACGAGGAATCCTCAGCCACAAATTTCACGCCGTCGAAGGTTTTTACTTCCGCCAGCGGCGAACGCAAAAGTTTCTTGGGTGGATTGGCTTTCAGGAATTCCATCAGCGCCGCGCGTTTCTCCAGCGGGTAATGGGTGTCAATCCGGCCGTAACGGTGCGGGCCAAATTGTTTTTCCAGATTCGCCAGCATTGTGTTCACGGAAATCCTTTCCGTCGCCAGCAGTTCGAGCAGCATCAGACCCGCGGCGATGCCGTCGCGCTCGGGAATGTGGCCGGGGAAACCGATGCCGCCGCTTTCTTCCGCGCCAAGCAGCACGCCGCCCTTGAGCATTTCAGCGCAGATGTATTTGAAGCCGACGCCGGTCTCGACCAGCGGCAGCCCATAAGCCGCGCACATCTTATCCACCATCGAAGTTGTCGTCAGCGCTTTCACGACACGGCCGGTTTGTTTTCGGTTGACGACAAAATGATGCAGCAACAGGCAGATGATTTGGTGCGTCGTCAGATAATTTCCGCGACCGTCCATGCCGCCGACGCGGTCGGCGTCGCCGTCGGTCACGAGGCAAATGTCGTGCGGATGCGCGCGCAAATACTTTTGTGTCGGGCCGTAATTTTTCTCAATCGGCTCCGGGTTGATGCCGCCGAACAGAACGTCGTGCTTCGCGTCCAGCGTCGTGACCTTGCAGGTCGTGCCCGCAAGAATGGTTTCAAAACAGCCCACACCGACGCCGAAAAGCGCGTCGTGCGCGAAGCGAAGCTTGGATTTCGCAATCAGCTTGAAATCCACGAGCTTTTTCAGCGCAGCGTAATGCGCGGGGCGAACGTCTTGAACAAAAATTTTGAATTTTGAATTTTGAATTTTGAATTGCGGCGGATTTTTGCCGAGAAAACTTTCGACGGCCTGACATTCATCGGGACTGCTGGAACCGCCGTAATACGACTTGAGTTTGAAGCCGTTAAAAATCGGCGGATTGTGGCTGGCGGTGATCATCNNATCATCACACCGCCGACTGCATTCAGATTTTTTACGGCGAAGGAAACCGAAGGCGTCGGTGTCGGTTCCGGTGTGAGGATGACTTGAAAATCATTTCCGGCGAAAACCCCGGCGGTGATTTGCGCGAAACGGTCGGAAAAAAAGCGGCGGTCATAGCCGACAACGACTTTGGGCTGAAGCCCGAAGATTTCCGATTTCGGATTTCCGATTTCGGATTCCCAATAATCAGCGGCGGCTTGGGCGATGCGCGCGACGTTGGCAAAGTTGAAGTCCTCCGCGATGACCGCGCGCCAGCNNCGCCAGCCGTCCGTGCCGAATTTGATTGGTGCCACGCACACAGATTGGCACAGGAGTTTTTCCATGCCAAGCGCGCGGTGGATTTCAGAATGACATTTTACGGCGACAGCCGCACGCGATAGAAGCGATTTGTCAACGTAATGGAGTTGGTAAATTGGAACGGCGTGGCCGGCGACAGATTGGTGAAGATGTCGTTCCACGCCGACAGGTTCGTGCTAGCGGAAATAATGTAATCCGGTCCGGTCGTGCCGCTGACCCGAAATTTAAATTGGCTGTTGGTGTAACTGATCGGCGTCAAAATGACCGGCGCGAGCGGATTCACAACAACCAAGAACGACTTTGAGTCGCTCAAAGAAGGCGTGCTATTGTCCGCCACGCTCACCTGCACCGTATTGGTGGTGTCGGCCTGTGAAACGGTTGGCCGCCAGTTGAAAAGTCCGCTGCCACCGTTGATGCTCGCGCCTGAAGGCGGACTGACGAGGCTGAACGTCAGCGTCCGGGTGGAATCATTATCCGTCGCAGAGGCGGTGAAGGAAACCGTCTGTCCCGCGTTGACGGTGTAATTGCCGATTGGCGCCAGCGTCGGAGCGTAAACAATGACCGTGAAACTGTTGGTGGCGCTCAAGTAAGTGTTGGTGAGGTCGTAAATATCGGCATTGGTTGCCACGGCAGTGATGGTGATGGTGTTGGGCCCTTGGGAACGCAACGGCGTCCAAGTGATGATGCCGCTTGAATTGATTTCCGCGCCCGCTGGGGCGGAGAGCAGAAAATAACCCACCGTGGCATGGATGTTGGTTTCCGTCGCGGTGTCGTTGACGGTCAGCAACGCCTGCGCGTTGACGGTTTGGGTGGGAATCAGCGGCGGGATGGGTGGATCATTCACCTCATAAACTGTGACGACAAAGCTGTTCGTCGCATTAAGCGGCGGCGTGCCGTTGTCCCTGACACTCACCGAGACCGTGTTCGTGGACGGGCTTTGCGTCTGGGCCGGAGTCCATGAAATTGCGCCGGTGGTTGGATTGATGGTCATGCTCTCCGGGGCGGAAACCAGCGCGAAGGTCAGCGTCTGGCCGCTGTCCGGGTCGGTCGCACTGGCAGTGGCGTTAAGCGGAGTCACTTCGGCAATGTTTTGATTGGCTATCGCCGCGAGCGTGGGGCGGACGTTCAATACCGTCAAAGTGAAGGTCGTGCTGCCATAATTTGTCTGCATGGCTACGGCAAAAGGCGGAATGAAATTGGAGAAAGCTCCGCTCTTCGAACTGTAAGTCAGAACCGGAAAAGAATTCCCCGTGGCCGCAACATAGCCATTGTTGAAATTGGCGCTCGCCGAACCGGCCAACGCGGCGGGGCTGCCCGAAAGATGAATGATTCCATAATTACCAAGGGTGTTGATGCCAAAATTCAGCGTGCCGGCAGACAAATCATAATTGCCGGCGAGGGACAGTGTGTTGGTTTGTGAACCAATGATGCCGCTGTTTTCGACCGTCCAAGCAACTATCGAGGTTCCCGAGCCGCCGGTCTTTTCCAGAGTCCCAGCGTTGATGAAATAGTTGGTGCCGGCGCCGCTGTAAACACCCATGGAAAGGTCTGCCACGGCTTCCCACAGGCCGGCGTTATAAATGATTCCGCCGCCGCCGTGAGTGGAGGAATTTGCCGCGGCATCAATGGTGCCCGCCCAAATCACCGTGCCGTAGTTGGTCAGATACGCCGTATTGGTGTAGCCCAAAGCGTAGTTGTTATAAACAAAATGAAGGGTGTTGCTTTGAATCAAAGTGCCGCCCTGCGCCACCATCAAAGAGTTTTCCAAGTCCCCGCCAAGCCAGGTGATCACGCCGTTGGACGCGATGATGCCGGCGATGGGTCCCGAAACGGTCGCATTGCCATAAACCATGCTGTCAGCGCTCCAAGTCACAGAGAATGTGAAATAGCCGCTCAATGTCGTCAAAGTTCCGGCTTCGCTGTCGAAAGTCCAACCAACCGTCGAGGTGCCGGCGGCAGCGGTTTTTTCCAGCGTGCCGGTGTTGATGAAATAATTGGTGCCGGTGCCGCTGTAAATACCCATGGACAGGTCTGCCACGGCGTCCCACAGGCCGGCGTTGTAAATGACTCCGCCGCCGCCGTGAGTGGAGGAATTTGCCGCGGCATCAATGGTGCCTGCCCAGATCACAGTGCCGTAATTGGTAAGATACGCCGTGTTGGTGTAACCCAAAGCGTAGTTGTTGTAGGCAAAGTGAAGCGTGTTGGATTGAATCAGCGTTCCGCCTTGCGCGACGATCAGCGCGCTTTCCAGGTCGCCGCTCGAAAAATTTAACACCGCATTGCTGGCAATGGTGAGCGGAGCTGCGATGGTTCCGTTGAGGGTCAGATTTCCATACAACACGCTTGGCCCGCTCCAATTCAGATTGAATGTGCCGCTGTATGTCTCGATGACGCCCGAACTGCTGAAATTCCAGCCAATCGTCGAGGTGCCGGCGGCGGCGGTTTTTTCCAGCGTGCCGGTGTTGATGAAATAATTGGTGCCGGTGCCGCTGTAAACACCCATGGACAGGTCAGCCGCGGCGTCCCACAACCCGGCGTTGTAAATGATTCCGCCTCCGCCGTGAGTGGAGGAATTTGCCGCGGCATCAATGGTGCCCGCCCAAACCACCGTGCCGTAATTGGTCAGATACGCCGTGTTGGTGTAGCCCAAAGCGTAGTTGTTGTAAACAAAGTGAAGGGTGTTGCTTTGGACCAAGGTCCCGCCTTGCGCGACGGTCAAGGAACCTTCCACGTCCCCGCCGTTACAAGTGGCAATGGCGTTGGAGGAAATGAACATTGACCCGGTGATCGTGGCGGAAGAAACCGTCACCACGCAATCCGAGGCCAGCGTGCCTGTGATGGTGCCTCCTAAAAACGCGGCGGAACCGTGGACCACGCCATTGCCAATCCAATTTCCCATGCTGAACGCCCCGCCGGAAGTGTTTATGGTTCCGCCATTGTTGCTGAACATCCAATTAATCACCGAGGTGCCGGTGCCGCCGGTTTTCTCCAGCGTGCCGGCGTTGATGAAATAATTGGTGCCGGTGCCGCTGTAAACACCCATGGTCATGTCAGCTACGGCGTCCCACAGGCCGGCGTTGTAAATGACTCCGCCGCCGCCGTGAGTGGAGGAATTTGCCGCGGCATCAATTGTGCCCGCCCAAACCACCGTGCCGTAATTGGTCAGATACGCCGTGTTGGTGTAGCCCAAAGCGTAGTTGTTGTAAACAAAGTGAAGGGTGTTGCTTTGGACCAAGGTCCCGCCTTGCGCGACGGTCAAGGAACCTTCCACGTCCCCGCCGTTACAAGTGGCAATGGCGTTGGAGGAAATGAACATTGACCCGGTGATCGT
>PLZL01000292.1 GCA_003152145.1 Limisphaerales bacterium | reverse complement strand
CGCACGGCATCGCGGTGGACGCGGGTGTGGGCGCGCGGCAGCAAAAATCGGCGGTGGATTCCGGCCAGTGGCTGCTTTACCGCTTCGATCCGCGGCGCACCGCGCGCGGCGAAAACCCGCTGCAACTGGATTCGCCGGCGGCGAAAACCAAGGTGCTGGATTATCTACTCTCGGAAAACCGGTTCAAGATGCTCACCAAGAGCCGGCCGGAGGAGGCGAAGAAGCTTTTTGCCCAGGCGCAGGTGGATGCCGACCATCGCTGGAAATTCTACCAGTTTTTTCAGGGCCGCGATTGCACGATCAATGCCTCGCCCGCCGTGCCGCCAGCGCCGGCCACCGTGTCCGAACAACCTTGATTCGCCAAACCAATTTGAGCCATGAATTTAAGCACCACCTATCTTGGATTGAAACTGCGCACCCCGCTGGTGCCCGCCGCGTCGCCGCTCTCGGAGGACATTGACAACATCAAAAAAATGGAGGACGCCGGCGCGTCCGCCATTGTGCTTTACTCGCTGTTCGAGGAGCAATTGCGTCAGGACCGGGCCGAACTGAACCAGAGCATGGAGCAGGGCACGGAAAGTTTCGCGGAGGCGCTCACTTATTTCCCGGAGCCGGAGACCTTTCATCTCGGCCCCGAAGAATATCTCAAGCACATCGCCAAGGCGAAAAAGGCGGTGCGCATCCCCGTCATCGCCAGCCTGAACGGCTCGTCCACCGGCGGCTGGACGTCCTACGCGAAACAAATTCAGCAGGCCGGCGCCGATGCGCTGGAACTGAACATTTATTACATCCCCACCGACGTCAATCTGCCCGCGGGCGATGTGGAACAGTCTTACCTGAACATTCTCAAGGCGGTGAAAAAGGAAGTCACGATTCCCGTCGCGGTCAAATTGAGTCCATTCTTCACCAACTTCGCCTGCATGGCGGGCAAACTCGATGCCGCCGGCGCGAACGGCCTCGTGCTGTTCAACCGTTTTTACCAGCCGGACATTGATCTGGAGTCGCTCGAGGTCAAACCCAACATTTTGTTGAGCACGCCCATGGCGATGCGGGTGCCGCTGCGGTGGATTGCGATTTTGCACGGACGCCTGCGCGCCAGCCTCGCCGCCACCAGCGGCATCCATCGCGCCTCCGACGTGTTGAAAATGCTCATGGCCGGCGCGGACGTGACNNGAGCGCGACCTCGTCGCGTGGATGGAGGAGCACGAATACGAATCCGTCGCGCAACTCAAGGGCAGCTTGAGCCAGAAGAATTGCCCCGCGCCCAGCGCCTTCGAGCGCGCCCAATACATGCGGGCCATCTCCAGCTATCCGCTCGCCAAGGCGTGAGCGAAGGCGGAATTGTTCAATAAACTCCTCGTCGCGCTGGCTCATCGCGCGAAGGGGATAATTTTGTTTTGTATATCAGCAGATTCCTTTCCCGAAAATCTTTTCGGTTGGACAGTTTTTGTCCCACCGTTCCTGATACGATTTCGGGAAATGGTTGAAGTAGACGACAACACATGCTTAACTATGCGCACATGAAGACCACCTTCCATGTGCTTGCTTCAGCCGACAAAACCCCATGGAAAGAAAGTGTGGCACATGATGGACTTCCAATTCGCGACAGTGGTCCTTGGATTGAAACCAAGCATCGCCTTTTGACTTATTACTCCGAGATGTTTGCCACGGGGATGAAATTCAAGTGGAAAAGCCGCGTTTACCTTGAACTTTTTTCCGGCGCCGGCAAGTGTTTGATTCGCGACACCGGACGGGAGGAGTTTGGCTCGCCGCTCAAAGTCATAAACCACGAGTTCACAAAATTCATTTTTACAGAGATGAGCCTGCCAGCGGCGGAAGCGCTGGCTAGCCGCCTTGAACCATTCAGCAATGGAAATCTGGCGGAAATCTGGTGTGGCGATTGCGCCGATGCCATCCACGAGATCAAAATTCCGGCCAATTCGCTTACGTTCGCGTTCATTGACCCGACTGGGATTGGTCACGCACCGTTTTCACTTATCGAAACGCTGCACAAGAAGACTCGTTGCGACCTCCTCATCAACATCCAGCATGGCATGGGCATTAAAATGAACATTCACCAATACAATCCTGACGTTGACGAGCAGTCCGCGTTGACCAGATTTCTCGGCAACGATTTGTGGAAGGCGCTTCCGCGTCATAATGCACACGATTTCTTCCGAGGCGTTCTCGACATCTACAAACAGCAGCTCGATAAATTGGGATTCCGCTTCACCGGTCGGGAAGTGCTCATTTCCAATCGACAGGGAACTGGTCTTTATTTGCTACTCTATGCCAGCAAACATCCGCTCGGAGAAAAATTCTGGGAGGAGGCCCGGAAGGGAGTCCTCCATCCCGAACTGGACTTGGGAATATAATCATACGATGCTGTGTGAGAGGTAACGATGAACCTTGTCCTTGAAAGACCAATCCGGCGACTAGAATCTCGCTTTCAGACGCCAAAACTAGTTTTGCAACAGGTCAATGCAAAGCTTGTGCCCGTTGATTTTTGGCACGCGCCGGCAGTGATTGCCGAAAACAATTTTATTTATAAAAGTCTGTCGAACTGGGCATTCAACGTTGCAGTCGGATGTTCGCACGCATGCCGGTTTTGCTACGTCCCCAGCGCCGCCACAATCAAGCAGGGGCCGAAGCTGGCCGAATACGGTGTCAAAGACCCGGATGCCGAATGGGGCGATTATCTTTTGCTCCGCCCGTGGGATGAACAGAAGTTTCTCGCCTCGCTGCGCTCCGCCGAGAACACGCCGCGCAGACAACTCAAACCCGACGGTAATTGCGCCGTGATTTATTGCAGCACGACAGACCCGTATCAGGTCATCCGCCATCCCGACCCGGCGCGGCAACGCGAGCTGGCCGCGCACGCACGATTCCTCGTGCGCCATTCACTGGAACTCATCCGCGATGAATCTACGCTTAACGTCCGCATCCTCAGTCGCAGTCCGCTGGCGCGGGCCGACTTCGATTTGTTCCGCAGTTTCGGCAAGCGTCTCGTGTTCGGCATGAGCCTGCCGACTTTGCGCA
>PLZL01000244.1 GCA_003152145.1 Limisphaerales bacterium | reverse complement strand
GACGAATTATTCCACGGGGCGAGCGACTGGATTTCGCGAAGGTTGCGCTGCTTGAACTGGGGGTCATAAAAATGGTTCAAGTCATCGAACGCCCAGACGCTGTGGCCGTCGTGGAGGAGCCGTTCGCAAACGTGCGAGCCGATGAAGCCCGCGCCGCCGGTGACGAGAAAATTCATGGCCAGACGCTAACAATCGGCGGGCAGGGTGTCGAGTGTGCCAGTGGAGGGAAAATACCTCTCAAAAAGGATCAATTTCCACCGTTCTTCCCGCCATTTGCAGGAGGTGAAGCGGGTTGAGGAGCAGGTGCAGTTTGTTGAGGGCCGCCAGATTGTGCCGGGCTTACACCGGAAACCAAGTTTGGAACTGAAGTCGGAATTTGCGCATCACCTTGAGGCCGGTATGTTCTAGTTAAAACTTGCTGTGCATTCACCGGCCGGTAGGAATTCGCGGCCATCACTTCACCCGAAAAGCGATTTTTGCTCATAGTCGTCTTATTGTTTAATGAATTCAATCGTTCTTATCTCGTCGTGTTTAATATACACACCAGCCGTGTTGGGCACAATCTCTAATTTATCTTCTTTCTTAACGACCGTGTGAGAAATAAATATGTCGCGCTCTTCGTGATCGGACGAAACGTGCGATCCTTGACCAAGAAAGCCATACACTTTGCTTTCATCTTTAAGCGTCACAATTACCCAGCATGGTTTAATATCTGTGAACACAGAGTCCCATGCGTTGGGCACGCTGTTTTGCTCAAAGAGTTTGAAGCTCAACAATTTTCTTGCCCAAGCCGGTCGGGATTCATTCTCGGCATATTTTGAAAAACATTGAACCGTTTTATCGAACCAAGCTTGTTGCCTCGCATAGCCAAAAATAAATCCTTCAACAACGGGTAGAACGAGAATGAACAACATGGCGAGTCCGGCAGTCCGAAGCGGATATTCGTCATACCATTGCTCCGTCCATACTCGATAAAGAAGCGGAGACCATGGCAAATAAATGAAGGTGCTCCGAGCTAACAAACCCAAAGCGAATTTTTCCCATTCGAGTCGCCGATCCAACCAGACAAGTTGACCCTCTACTGTCCGCCAGATGTAGCCCGGAACCAGAAAAACAATCAACAGCATCACTGCGGCAAAGGTTTCAAACATGATTCAATGCCCTTTCATTTGCTTCTTCCGAATTTGTGCCTGAATTTCAAACGCAGCACATCAAACAAATGAACCGGATGGTTGGTTTTGTCAATTCAGTTCTATGTTACCACTCCGCGACTTCACACCCCATTCCACGTCAATCAATTGCCATAGGTCTTTTGGCATTCCGTTTTTTGTCCAGCGTTCTCACGGCATCCGGATTTTAGCGTCGGAAAGAAATCCGCGTTTGCGCGCGGCGAAATTTGGAATCGAATTGCATCACGCCTTTTTTTTTGTAGAATGACCGGATGAATTTAGACGCGCTTTATTCCGAACTCACGCTCAAGACCAAAACCAAGCTCGCGCTCATCGTCCTCGACGGACTCGGCGACATCGCCACGGCGGAGCAAAATTACATGACTCCGCTCGAGGCCGCCTCGACGCCGAACCTCGACAAAATCGCGAAAGATTCCGCGCAGGGCCGCATGATTCCCGCCGCGCCCGGCATCACGCCCGGCAGCNNGCGGCCCCGGCCATCTCGGCTTGTTCGGCTATGACCCGCTGGAATTTCAGGTCGGCCGCGGCGTCATCGAGGCGCTCGGCCTCGGCATGGAACTCAAACCCGGCGATGTTTGCGCCCGCGCCAATTTTGCCACGCTCGACCCGAAAGGCATTGTCACCGACCGCCGCGCCGGCCGCATCCCGACGGAAACGTGCGAGAAGCTGTGCGCGATGCTCGCCGCCAAGGTGAAAAAAATCGGCGACACGGAGATCATCGTCAAGGCCGGCAAGGAACACCGGTTCGTCGTCATTTTCCGCGGCAAGGGGCTGGAAGGCCCGCTCACGGANNGATTTTTACAAGGCCGCGCTGCCGGTCATCGCGAAGGAAAAACCGGCGAACGGCTTTCTCATGCGCGGCATCGCGCACCAGCCGCACATCCCGCTGTTCGAGGAGCGCTACAAGTTGAAGCCCGCGTGCCTCGCAGTTTATCCGATGTATAAAGGCCTCGCGCAACTCGTCGGCATGAAAAAAATCGAAGGCCCGGCGACCATCGCAGAACAGTTCGAGCGTTACATCGCCGAATACGACAACTTCGATTTCTTCTTCATCCACTACAAATACACGGACAAATACGGCGAGGACGGCAATTTCATGGCGAAGGAAAAGGCGATCGAAGATTTCGACGCCGCGCTGCCGATTTTGCTGCGGAAGAAGCCGGACGTGCTCGTCGTGACCGGCGACCACTCGACGCCGTGCGCGCTCAAGGGCCATTCGTGGCATCCGCAGCCGGTGATGATTCACTCGGCGTGCAGCGGTTCGGACAAGCTCGAACGCTTCACCGAAACCGGCGCGAACCTCGGTTCGCTCGGCATCTTCAAGGCGAAATACCTGATCCGCCTGATGCAGGCCAACGCGAGGATGTTCGACAAGTTTGGCGCTTGATTTTTCCTCCTCGTCCCCGTTCTTGTCCTCGAAATTTCGGGAACAAGGACGATTTCAGTTGCCAGCCACGGCGTTTCACCGGCAACTTTGCGCGCGATGAATTTGCCGAACAAGCTGACGGTTTCGCGTTTCGTGCTGGCAGCGCTTTTTCTTTGGGTGCTGTTCTCGCCGATCCAGTTTCATGACACGCTTGCGCTGGTTTTTTTCTCCCTGGCCGGGGCCACGGACTTTCTCGATGGCCGCATCGCCCGCAACCGCGGCCTCATCACCAATTTCGGCATTTTGATGGACCCGCTCGCCGACAAAATTTTGATTTGCTCGGCATTCGTTGCCTTCGTCGAAAGCACGCACTTGAATCCCCACGCGCCGGTCAAGGTCGCCGCGTGGATGGTCATTGTCATCGTGGCGCGCGAACTGGCCATCACCGGACTGCGGCTGCTCGCGGCCTCCAAACACGTCGTGCTCGCGGCGGAGCATTTTGGAAAGCACAAGACCATTTCGCAAATCGTGGCCATCAATGCGTTGCTGGTGGTGGACGCCAGCAACGAATGGCCGGCGGGGTTGCAACAATTTTTCCTGTCCTGGGTGCCGCTGTTCGCGGAAATCATGNNCGATTTGCGATTTACGTGCGACCAGAACTGCGGGCGGTTTTTGCCGATGAGACAACGACGGCGAGAATTTCGTCGGCTTCCTTCATCAAACCGGAGAGGCGCGATGCCTTCACTAAATTGTTATCAACCAGCAATTCCATCCAGAACAAGGACTCGTCGCATTCTTCCTCAACGATGCGCAACTTGTTGATGAAGTCCGAATTCGATTTGGCGCGGCAAACGGCGCGGTAATTTGCGCCAACGGAAGTTCCGCTGCGGAGAAGCTGCTTGCCCAGTGTTTGAGCGACCCAATTGACCGGAAGCGCGGAGCAAAGTTTCACCACGCGGTTGGCATAAACTTTCGTCCGATTTTTCATTTCCTCTCGTGTCATAATCGGTGAAGGTTGATGAGTTATTGCTTTTTCAGAGCGCGCGTAAATCGTGAATCGTAAATGCCTTTACTTTTTCGGCAGCGGCAGCGTGTTGCCGGAACTGGCCGGTTGATAAACCGCCGGTGGCAGCCCGGCCAGCGCATCGCTCTTCTTGTGATGCCGCCACGCCCAACCGGCAAGCATGACCACCAAAACGACTGCCAAAATGCCGCCGCCGGCCAGGGCCAGTCTCACATTCACCTTCGACAGCAGAAACATCGTCTGGTCGAGCGGCGATCTGGAGGCTTCGACCAGCGGTGGCGGCTCGCTGAATTTTTCTGTCCCCTTCAACTCGGCGTCCAGCGCGGCCATGATTTGCGGCACATCGAGCTTGAGCATCGTCGCGTAATTCTTCACCGAACCGCGAATGTAAATCGGCGCGGAGAACACATTGAAGTTTCCGTTTTCTAGCGCGCGGATGTGGTCGGTGCGGATTTTGGTCGCATCGGCGACCTGCTGCACCGTGAGCTTTCTGGCCTCGCGCGCGGCGCGGAGTTGTTCGACGACCGTTGGCATTCGCCTTATTTAGCGGGTTTGCGGCAAAATTGGCAATCTCCGAAATTTTGTAATTCGATTGAACCTTTTCTCGCCTCGCGCATTCCACTGGGTATAAATGCTGGTGGTGGCTGAACCCGAACAACTGCCCGTGCCGCAGGCCAGAGCCGGAGAATCATCGGCTTGGGACACGCTCTTTCGCCGCTACCAACTACCGCTTTACGTTTATGTGTTTGAACTGGTCCATAACGAACAGACGAGCCTCGACATCGTGCAGGAGACGTTCATCGCTGCCGTCCGGCACATCAGCGGGTTGCGCGCGGATGGCAAATTCGGGAGCTGGCTCTTTGGCATTGCGCACCAGAAATGCATCCAGCACTGGCGAAAGCATAATCGCGGGGAGGTATTGTTTGATGAAATTCCAGACACGCCCGGTGAATTTGAAACCGGCCCGGACGATTTGCTCATCCGCCGCGAACAGGAAACCGAATTTATGAATTTGCTGAACCAACTTCCGCTGCCGCAACGCTCGGTCTTGTTGCTGCACTTTGTTGAGGATTTTTCACTCACAGAAATCGC
>PLZL01000232.1 GCA_003152145.1 Limisphaerales bacterium | reverse complement strand
CCTGAAGGTCGTAGGTTCAAATCCTGCCCCCGCAACCAATTTTTAGACCGCAGTCCATTGGGATAACAATGAGATTGCGGTTTTTTATTTTCATTCCCGGAAAAGTTCATCCCGTTCTCCATGACCGATCGGCAGCCGGAAAGAATCGTCCGCCCCAAAAATAATCTGTTACCTTTTCCCGGCGGCGTAAATGTATGAGTGAAATGATGGATGACGACCTGACCCTGCTGCGGGTGCAGTTCCGAGGAGGCGTTCGCCGCGCTCGTCGCGCGCAATAAATGTTTTCAAAATTCCCCGCGTCAACCGTCCAAATACCACCCCGTCTGGAAATGGACATGACCGGTGCCGCCAATTCGAAGAGGTGCGGACACAACCGATGAGTAAATCGGCGCTTCGCGTTCAATGCGCCAGGACGCGCCAGAATTTCGTCTGATTGGTCGGCAGGGGCAACGAAACCGCCTGCGGGTTGTTGGTCAGCATCAAGGAGAGCGTCGTTTGCCAGATGGTCGAAGTCAGGGAACTGATTTCCTGGATTTCGTTTGTGTGGCCGACGTCGCCGCTGATGGTGAGCCAAAGGTTGGTTGCGCCAGGCGCGAGTGAAAGCCGCGGCGCTCGCGGCGGCAGCGTCACCGCCGGGTCGTCGCTGAAATCGGGAATGCCGTTGGCGCTGGCGTCGTTGGTGTCGTCAACGGAAAGCACCCACACTTGGTAATCGGGTTCCGCGTTGTTTGGGTCGCCGTCGGCAAAGAAAACATAGCCGGCGTAGTTGGTGGGCCAGGCCGGGTCGCGGATGAACACTTCGTTGTCGAAGGTGAGTGTCTGCGAGACGGCGTTGGTCCAGACGCCGGGCTGGTTGGTCAGCGTGTTGAAACGATCCGTAACGGATTTGTCAAAAACGATTGGCCCTTGAAGCGTGTTCGCCGGATTGCCGGTCTGGGCCAGGTTGACGGTGGCCGAAACCATGTTCGAGCCGGGCGTGTAAGCCAGCGGGCCGGTGTATTCGACGACTTCAAACGGGCACGTGTAATCGCCCAAATCCCCATAAGTATCGTCATTGAAATTGAGGATGCAGGTGCCGTCTTTTGAACCGGCGGGCCGGCTCCAAGTCGCCGTGATGTCGCCTTCGCTGATGACAGTGGTGTATCTGCCCGAAGTGACGGTGTTGGCCAAACCTTGTGAAACTTCAAAGAAATCATTGAAGCCATTGCCGTTCGCGTCGGCAACCGGCGGCAAATACACATACTGGATTGTTCCAGGAATTGTTCCGTAACCACCATCATACAACGAAAAGTGGCTGGCACCGGTGTTATCGGGGTATGTCCACAACTCGCCGTTGGACGTTCCCGAAATGGTGCTCAAATCCAAGGTGCCTCCATACGTGGTGCCTTCGGCAAACCGGAGCGAATAACAAAAGAGCCGCGCCTGCGCCGTTTCCGCGCCATAACTCGCCGTTGAAAAAAGAACGGTTCCCGCCGCGAAGAGCATAAACAGGGGTTTCATAAAGCTTCTATGATACGCAATTAACTCACTTATTCAGTGCGTTGTCAATGTGAAGGGTTCAATTCCAATAAGCCAAAGGTCGCCATGGAACCATCGGAGAGGGTGAACCGCAAACCAGCAAAATATGCGAAAGGCTGGACGTGAATTGCGCTGATTTTCACAAATTGAATTCGTGTTAATTCGTGAAATTCGGTCAAAAACTTTCGTGTGTTTCGTGGTTTCAATTCCTTCCCGCAAAAATAATCTGTTACCTTTTCGCAACGGCGTAAATGATATGGGTGAGATGAAGAATGACGACCTGACCTTGCTGCGGGAATATGCCCGGAATAATTCCGAGGAAGCGTTCGCCGCGCTCGTTTCGCGCCACGTCAATCTCGTTTATTCGGTGGCGCTGCGGCAGGTGCGCGACCCGCATCTGGCCGGGGAAATCACGCAGGCGGTCTTCATCATTCTGGCGCGCAAGGCGGACGCGCTCGGCCCGCAGATCATTTTGCCCGGCTGGCTTTGCCGCACGGCGCGTTACGCGAGCGCCAATGCGCTGACCATTCAACGGCGGCGGCAACGTCGCGAACAGGAGGCGCACATGCAATCCATTTTGAATGAAGCCGAACCCATGCAAGAAGAAACTTGGAATCAAATCGCGCCGTTGCTCGACGGCGCGATGGAACAGCTCGGGCAAAAAGATCACGACGCGCTCGTGCTGCGATTTTTTGAGAACAAGAATTTTACGGAAGTCGGCGCGGCTTTGGGCGCGAGCGAAGACGCGGCAAAAATGCGCGTGAACCGCGCGCTGGAAAAATTGCGGAAGTTTTTCACGAAACGCGGTGTGAGTTCGACGACGGCAATCATTGCCGGGACGATTTCCGCCAATTCCGTTCAAGCCGCGCCCGTGGCGCTGGCAAAATCTGTGACTGCCGTGGCGATTGTCAAAGGCGCGGCGGCCAGCGGTTCAACCTTAACCCTCATCAAAGGAGCATTGAAAATTATGGCATGGACAAAAGCGAAGACGGCAATCGTGATTGGCGCAGGCATTTTGCTTGCAGGAGGAACGGCGACCATCACCTACAAAGAGATTCAGGATCATAGTAGAATGTATGCGTGGCGGGTGAAAGATTTCGACTTTCCGGAGATTTTGGAGAAGGTTCCCCAGCAAGTCGGGATTCTTCCCACGAAATTCCCCGGTTATATGCGGGCACGCGATCAAGATGGCGATGACGGCAGACATCTCGGTGTGGGAGCGCCTTTTCCAATAATTATTATGGGTGCATTTCATGTTCAACATTGGGCTCGGATGGTTTTCCCGGCTGATTCGCCGCAAGGCAATTACGATTACATTGCCAATCTGCGCCACGGCGCGTCCGCCGCCCTGCAACAAGAGATAAAAAAGAAATTCGGCATGACCGGAAAATTTGAGACGCTGGAAACGGATGTCTTGTTTCTCAAAGTCAAATATCCAAATTCGCCCGGTCTCAAATCAAGCGCGCGAAAAACCCGCTGGTCCAATGTTGGGTTTGACGGAATTTCAGATACAAATGTGGTCATGTCTGCTTTCGCCAATCAATTGGAGGATTACGTTTTCACAATTCCTGTGATTGACCAGACGGGTCTGACCAATTCTTTTGATTTCCATCTCTCCTATGATTATTCGGATCACGAAGGCTTGAAGAAAGCGCTCACCGACCAACTCGGTCTCGAACTCGTGCCCGGCCGGGAATCCGTTGAAATGCTCGTCGTGAAGAAAACCAGGTAACAACGCTGGAAGAAAAATATGAAACGCGGATTCACGCTCATCGAACTGCTGGTGGTCATCGCCATCATCGCCATTCTCGCCGCGCTGTTGCTGCCGGCGTTGAGCTATGCCAAGGAGCGAGCACGTCGGATTCAATGCCTGAACAACATGCGCCAGATCGGTTATGCCATGCACCTTTACGCTTCGGACAACCGGGATTTGCTCCCCGATTGCACCACCAATTATCCGCGGTTTGCCGGTTCGCACTGGCCCTGGGACTTGAACACGAACGTGGTCTCTGAATTGGAGGCCCGCGGCGCGAAGCATGAGACGCTCTATTGCCCATCAAACCCAATCATGAATGACGAGAAACATTGGAACTTCTACGCCTATTACCCGTATCCGATCCGCGTTCTCGGCTACCTGTTCCTATTGAATGGCTGCGACGACGTTCCGCAAGAGATGTGGCGGCGGAACATCCTTGGCGACGGCAGCCGGAAGCCGGTTGACACGGAATATGTCCTCGATGCCGTGGGCAGCCAAGACGGCGACTACCGGCATATCCAGGGTCTCTGGCTGGATCGCACCAGCCACATCCGAGGCGGCACGCCGGAAGGCGGCAACATTGCCTTCGAGGACGGACACGCGCAGTGGCGTAGTTTCAAGCAAATGCAGCATCAAATATTCGGGGAGGTGGTGTGGGATTTCTAGCCGGCACGAGGACCAGCTGCCCGGCCTGGAACTTGTGCCCAGCCGCGAACTCGTCGAGTTGCCGGTGGTTTTCCGAAAATGGATTGGCATTTTCATTTCACATCCTCGCAAACCGCCGCCCGCGCATCGTATAATGTCCCACTGTGAATTTTCAGAAGCGTCAGCGCGTCGTCTGCGGTTTCAAAATTTCTTGAAATAAAATTCGTCGCGGCTGATGCCGAGGTCTTCAACAATGTCAGCAATGATGCCGCGCGGCACGTCGCCCGGATGCCACGCAAAAGTAATGAGCCGGTCGGGACGAAATGGATTTGAATAATGCCGATGACTGCCGGCGGTGCGGAGAAGTTCGCAACCAATTTCGCGCAGACGGCGTTCAAGCTGGCGGCAGTTCCATGACGGATATTTTCCCACGGTCAGGCGGCGAGAACGAATTTATCACGGAAAGCTTCGGGAATCGGGCGTCCGGTTTCGAGCAGCGCTTCGAGATGGTCTTTCGCGGCTTGTTGAAAACGTAGAGTCGCTTCACCCCGATCACGCCCATGCGCGTGACAGCCCGGCAACAATGGCGACTTAGCAATCCATACATTATCTTCATCTTGCCGGAGATTTATTTTCGACAACGGAACAATCATGGAAATAAATTAGCCCCTGCGGGATTGAGCGCAAACCATTTTACACGCCGCCCGCGCCTTGTATAATGTCCGTCTGTGAATTCGCAAAAGCGTCAGCGCGTCGTCTGCGGCATGAGCGGAGGAGTTGATTCCTCGGCGACGGCGGCGCTTTTGATCGAGCAAGGTTTTGATGTCATCGGCATCACGCTCAAGCTCTGGCCGCAGGATTGCGTGAACCGCGCCGAGGACAAATGCTGCGGCCCGCAGGCCGTCACCGACGCGCGCTCCGTTTGCGACAAGCTCGACATCCCCTACTATCTCATAGACGAGGCGGCGGAATTCCAGAAGCACGTCATCCAATACTTCGCCGATGAATACAAGGCCGGCCGCACGCCGAATCCCTGCGTGATGTGCAACCAGAATCTGAAGTTCGGACGGCTCATTGACCGCGCGGACCAGCTTGGCGCGGATTTTATTGCGACGGGACATTTCGCGAGGATTGAACGACCCCTCACCCCGTCCCTCTCCCCATCCGATGGGGAGAGGGCGGCGAAGCCGGGTGAGGGGCGCTATCTCCTCAAGCGCGGACGCGATTCGCGGAAGGATCAAAGTTATTTTCTATTCTCGCTGCGGCAGGATCAGCTTGCGCGCGCGATTTTTCCGCTCGGCGAAAAGACCAAGAGCGACACGCGTGAAGTGGCGCGGCACTGCAATCTCAAGACCGCCGACAAGGAGGAGAGCATGGAAATCTGTTTCGTGCCGGACAACAATTACGGCGGTTTTCTCCAGTCGGCGAACCTTGTGCAAAAGCATCGCGGCGAGATTGTGGACTTGCACGGCCACGTCCTCGGCCATCACGACGGCATTGAATTTTACACCATCGGCCAGCGCAAAGGTCTCGGCATCACGACGCCGAAGCCGGTCTACGTCATCGAACTGGACGTGGAAAATAATCGTGTCATCGTCGGCGATGACTCCGCGCTGGATCGCGATGAATTTATCGCCGACCGCTGCAATTGGCATCCGTTCGACAAATTGTCCGGGCCAATTGAAGTGACGGCAAAAATCCGTTACAATCATCCCGGCACGCCCGCGACGGTGACGCCGCTGGAAAACAATTCCGTGCGTGTGAAATTGCACACGCCGCAACGCGCCATCACGCCCGGCCAGGCGGCGGTTTTTTATCAGGAAGATTTGGTAGTCGGTGGCGGGTGGATTTCAAGGTAGGACAGGCTTCCAGCCCGCTTCCATTTTTAAGTCAGAGACAGGCAGGATGCCTGTCCCACATCGCCGAGAAGATTTTGTGATGACCTGAACAAGACGGGTTGACAACCCGCACCAGCCGGTGCATTGTTTCCGTCATGAAAATATTCATCCTTTTGGTCGCGGTCCTGATTTTTCAGGTCATTTCCGCCAGCGCGGCGGATTCCATTTACGACATCCCGCTCAAGGACATTGACGGCAAGGACACTTCGCTCAAGCCGTATCAGGGCAAGGTCCTGCTCATCGTCAACGTGGCGTCGAAGTGCGGGTTTACCCCACAATACACCGCGCTGGAGGCGCTCTACCAAAAATACAAGGACCAGGGTGTGGTCGTGCTTGGCTTTCCGTGCAACCAGTTTGGCGGGCAGGAACCCGGCACGGACGCGGAAATCAAACAATTCTGCTCCACCAAATACGACGTGACTTTTCCGATGTTCGACAAGATCGAAGTCAACGGTGATCACCGCCATCCACTTTACGTGATGCTCGCGGGCAAGGATTCGCCGTTCTCCGGAAACATAGGCTGGAACTTCACCAAGTTCCTGATTGGCCGCGACGGCAAAATCCTGAACCGTTTCAGTTCGCCGGTGAAACCCGATGCGCCGGAAGTGAGAGGGGCCATCGAAGTGGCATTGGCTGCGAAATGAAAGCCTGGCTCGTCCCGCGGGAAGATGCATTGCTCTGGAACGTCACTGACGGCAGACGACGCTCATCCGTGACATCACGCCTGGCCAGGCGGTGGTTTTGCCAGGATGATTGGAACACGCCTGGCTTTTACACCGCGAGTTTGTAGCCGACGCCGTGGATGGTGAGCAGGTGCTTGGGTTCATTGCCGTTGTCGCCGAGTTTTTTGCGGAGCTGCACGATGACCTGATCGAGTGTGCGGGTGGTGCCGTAATAATTGTAGCCCCAGACTTCGTTCAGCAATTTGTCGCGCGACAACACCTCGCCGGCGTGCGCGTGGAAGACCTGCAACAGTTTCAATTCCTTGGCCGTGAGTTCATCGGTTGCCTCTCCGCGTTTGACCTGAAAGGTTTTCGGGTCAATCGTCGCATCCCCGATTTTGAACGGCTTTTCATCTGGTTGAATGGAAGCGGAACTTCCGCTCCGGCGGAGCAATGCCTGGATGCGCGCCAGCAGTTCGCGCACGCCGAAGGGCTTGGTCACGTAATCGTCCGCGCCGAGATCCAGGCCGATGACCTTGTCAATCTCCTGTCCCTTGGCGGTGAGCATGAGGATGGGTGTGGCGACTTTTTTGGCGCGGAGTTGTTTGCAGATGTCGTAGCCGCTTAAGCCGGGCAGCATCACGTCAAGGACGATGAGCGACGGCTGGCGTTTGGCGACCGCTTCGAGCGCGGCGTCGCCGCGATTGCAGGAGGCGGTTTCATAGCCTTCGCTTTTCAAAACCTCCTCCAGACCCAGCAAAATGTGCGGGTCGTCCTCGACGATGAGAATTTTTGTTTTCATATTTTGTAGCGGCGGTCCATGACCGTCGCATCGTTCGGCGCTCACAGAGCGCCGCTACAGGGTATTCGCAAACTGAAACAACTGCCGCCGCCTTCGCGCGGTTCATAGACGACGTCGCCGCCATGCGCGCGGGCGATTTGCCGGGCAATCGTCAGGCCTAGTCCCGAACCTTGAACGCCGCTGCTCAACGAGTCATGTGCGCGGTAAAATTTCTCAAAAATCTTTTCCTCGCTGCCGTACGGAACTCCCATGCCGCGATCCAATACCTTGATTTCCGCATAAGGCAGGGGAGATTCGCGCCGACCTGTCTGCAACATGATTTCCTTGCCGCCGTTGGAATACTTTTCCGCATTCGACAACAGGTTGACGATGACCTGAGAGAGCGCGTCGGCATCGCCGCGGACGGGAACCGGCGCGTCCGGCAGCTCGCAAATGAATTTGAATCCGCCGGCTTCGAGATGCGGACGAAAGGTCTGTTCGATGCCGCGGACGACGGCAGCCAAATCGCACAGCTGGAAGTTGTATTTCTTTTCGCCGCGTTCCATGCGCGAGAAATCGAGGACATTGTTGATGAGACGCGTGAGCCGTCCGGCCTCGGCGGTGATGATGTTCAGGTAGGAACGCTGCTTGGCGGCGTCAGTGACGCGGTTTTCGGCGAGCAATTCGGAAAACATGCGGATGGAGGTGAGTGGCGTCTTCAACTCGTGCGAGACGTTGCTGACAAAATCCGTTTTTTGCCGCGCGAGCTTCAATTCCGCGTTCAGGCTGCGGACGATGAGCCAGCTCCCGACACCAATGGCGAGCACGAGCACCCCAATNNCGATTTCCGTGGCGACGAACGGGCGCTTCCAGTTCGCCTGAAACTTTTCGCGCGAAACCACGACGGGCTTTGCATTGTCGTCCAGGATGGCGAGGCAAATCTCATTCTGTAATTCCCGATCCGGCTGCACGAGGCCGCGCAAGCCATCCACGACGCGGTTGAGATCCAGCTCCGCGCCGAAAATCAAATCGGGTTCGGCGCTCAAGCGGTGCCAGAACATGAGCTTGAGTTTGTTCTGGAGGAAACGCGCGAGCATCCCGTCGGTCTGGTTGCCGATGAGCTGGCGGAATTCCGCCTCGGCAGGAATGACTTTGGACAAATTTTGCTGCGGTTCGTCAAGGACGGCTTCATTTTTGTCCGCCATTTGATTAACGGTATTCTGCGGACTGACCTTGCGGGTTTGTGCGGCTTTGTAATTGAATGAGCCGGGCGCTTGCAACTGGCCGGAAACATCTTTTTTTGCCTTATCATCAAACGCCGGTTTTTCCTGCGGCTGAATGGCTGCAAAACCTTCAAGTGTTGGTTTCTGCTGTGACTGCGGTGGCGTGGCGGCGGCGGGTGCGAGCGTGTCCGATTCCTTGGCGAGCGAAAGCACCTGCCGTTGTTGTGGAGCTTGGGCAGCGGCGGTGTTGGCGGACGCCAATGTCTGTTGCGGTTGTTTTAGGTCGCCTCGTCCACCACCAGCACCGCCGCCTGCGGTGGAGGCCCTATTCAGCGCAAACGACTGGTCTTGGCTGGCGCGGTTGAAATTTTGCCCGCCGTTCAGGGCGGAGTTGGCGTTGCCACTCACGCCATAAACTTCGGCGGTTTCGCGGTTGCCGAGAAAATCGCTGTTGTCCAGGCGGAACGATTGCGCTTCGGACCGCGCGTTCGATGACGGTGAAAGGATTTTGCCCGACAGCGTGACGCAGAAGCCGACCTCGGCCAGCGGCCAGCGCTGGCGGATTTGATCGTCGAATCGCACCGCCAGCGTTTGGGCGTCGCTGGCAGCGGCGAGACTTTCCACTTGCGCGCCGAATTCCTGCTGTCGTTGCGCGAGGTAATCGGAAATGTTCTGCGCGAGCGCGTCCGTTACGTGCTGGTCAATCAGCGATTGCTGGCGTTCGACCAGGAACTGCTGGTCGCGCAGCGAGCGCATGGCCAGCCACGCGAGCACGAGGCTCGGCAGCAGCACCGCAAGCACGAAAACCAGCGCGACTTTTTTCATTCGACGATTTGCTTCAACGTTTGTTCCCAAAGGATTTTATACTTTTTGCCGTGCGGACTCCACATGTGTTGCGGCGGAATGTCCGTCTCGAAAGCGGCCAAATCTATTTCCACCACATATTTTTTTCCTGGCAATGGAATGCCGTCTTGCTTGGTATGCCAATAACAAACACCTAACTTAAAATCCAAGCCGCTGGACAATCCGAGTCCCCCATTTGCAGGCCGGGATTCTCCTTCTGGATAAACATAAATTTTACTTTCAACTCCGGTCACCATATTCGTGCCGACCATGAGGTTTGTAGATTCAAATGCATTTGTATCAATTGTTTCAGAAATTGTGTCGGACGCCCTTTCAATTTTTAATTTGTTCGGAAAGCGAACCGAAATCTGGTAACGGATTGAAGGATTGGCATTCGTAATTGGCGGAATGATTTGAAAGGGTTGCCATTGATCGTGTTTTGCAGAACTTTGGGCAATGGCAGAACAGCCAAACAACCCGCCGCTCAAAACGAGCGCGAGGCAGAGGATGAGGTTGGGTTTCATTGTCGAATCGCAATTTTCAAGTTTCTTGGTGTGAATTATTCTTTCGTATTCGACCGAATAGTTGGCTGCAAATAGAGATCAATGCTCCGGCCCAATTGTGCGCCGACTTTCAGGTAGCCGCCTTGTGTGCTGGCGGAAAGGTTCCAAGGAGTTTCCATCGTGAGCGAAACGACATGAGGCCGGCTTTGGGCGCCAACCCAGCCATCAACGACTCTGTTCACCGCCGGATCATAGGTTTGGCTATTCGGCCCGATCCTGCCGTTGAACTTGATTGATCCGGTCATTTGTTCCTGCACAATCTTGAAAAAGTTGTCGTCGTTCGCCACCCGCTCCGGGAACAGCAGCGGCACTGGTGGAAGGTAGAACTCTATGTCGCGGGCGTTGGGGCCGGGATTGTGCAAATCCAAAAACAAATCCAACCGGTCAGCCTTGGCCAAAGCGGATAAACTTCTCATTCCCGCCCCCACTTCAGGGAAATAAGGCGTGCCGACCCAATCTTCGTCCTGGTCGTGCGGTATCTGTTCTTTGCCACCCTGCCCCGTCTCAACACTGTCCACATCCATGACCGGGATTATTACGATGTCGGCCTTCTTGCGGAGCGATTCGGCGGCGGGATCATTTGATACCAGCCATTCAGCGAATCCACGGGCGACCCAGCTCGAACCGCTTTCCCACGCGTGCTGGCGGGCTTGAATCCAGACGCTGAAGCGCGTGCCATCGGCTGCACCGGGCTGCGAGATGCGCACGCCGGGAACTGGCCGGCCTCCACGCGTATGCGCCAGCACAAAACTTTTGGCGTAGGGACAAAGGTCGCAGGTTTTCTGAATCGACTGGTCGGCATCCTTCAAAGTAAATGGCGGCCCCCATGCGAGCCACAACGTGGATGTGGAGGCGTTGATATGATAAATAGTCCGGTCGCCCTGCCTTTCGCCTTTCGCGGTGTGTTCCCAATTCGTTCCATCGGTCGAGAATGCCGCATACGCCGGCAGGGAATAATCAGCGGGAAGCTTTCTGGTTTTATCAGGAGCGCCGTTCTGCACCACTCCTTGATTGGCGGTGACTTCGAGAACGACCGGCTGGTTCGTGTCCACGCCGTCAAGACGGAAATACCACCAACATGGCCAGCCGCGCTTGGGATCGCCAGCGGGTGTGATGCGAATCGTGTTGCTGGCTGGGTCAATGCTTAAGACCTTGGCCGAGCCGCCGGGGAAATCGGAGCTGACTTGCAATTGCGGGGCGGCGTTCAGCACGGTGGTGGAACAGTCGAGTAAAATACCGCTCAAAACGAGCGCGAGGCAGAGGATGAGTTTGGGTTTCATGGTTACTTGAATGTTACCTTTGAAAAGGTCGCATCGCAGGGATAATTTGGATTGCCATAGACCCGGATGCCAATGTTGCCGGTGGCGAAAACTGAATCTCTGGCGTGCAAAAGTTTCGTCCCGTTGACCCAGACTTCAATCAAAGGCCCGCGCGCGACGACTTTGATTTTTGCAGTTTGCCCGATGGAAGCCATGTTTTTTTTGGTATAGGTGTCAAGACGGCTGCTGACTCCAGATGACTTTTTTATCAAGGCGATGTAACCCCTGTTTCCAAGAAACGGCGTGCCGTCAGGGGTAAAAACGATGAAGTAGCCGCTTTCTTTGTCTTGCAGGCGAATCGCCAAAGTGGCTTCGCGGTTGGCAGTGTGGAGCGTGGCCGAGAAAGTCACGTCGCCGTATTTCTGGGGTGACGCCAGGGTGCTTTCGCCAGCTGTGCTGTGCCCGCTGATTTCACCATTTGAAAAATTCCACTGGCTTTTGTCGCCGTCCAAGGCGGGCCAGTTTTTCCAGATGATTCGCGTGGAATCCCCGATGCCGTAGTGGAGAACCGCGACGACTCCCGCCGCCAGCACGACTGCACTCGACGCCGCAATCAAAATGTTCCGCAACGTAGATGACTTGGAAGCCTTGACCTGAACCGCCCGTCCGACCGGCGCGGCGGCGGCTTGCGGCGGCGGAACGAAAACGGGCTGCCGGCACGACGGGCAGTTGATCTGCGAGCCGGCATAACCCGTGTCGCACAGGATTTTTTGGCCGCATTGCGGACATGAAAATTTGAATTCAGCCATGGAAATTTGTGGGGGTTCGGGCTGCCCAAGAATCTAATTCACAAGGCGGATTGAAGAAAAGAAATTTCACTGGGAAGAATTGCGGTTTATCATCAACGACATCCATGACTGCTCATAAAATACTGCTCAAAACGAGCGCGAGTCAGAGGATGATTTTGATTTTCTTCCTGCAATATCCCAACTTCGCGCTCATAACCAAGCTCAATTTGTTTCGGTGGGGCGAGGCTACTGACGAGCCGCAGCCAAATCATTTTCACAACCAGGCTCGCGAGGACGCTCGCCCCACCGATCTGTCATTTTGAATTGCGCGTGTTGTAGGATTGTGACTGCAAAGATTTGCGGGTGGCTGAATCAAAGCCACCGCCGCCACCGCCGCCGAAACCAGCACCGCCGATTCTGCCGCTGAAATCATCAAGATTGTTTGTCTCCATGCGGATTTGCATCTGGACCTCCGCCGGCGCGGCGGCGTAAGCGCGATTGAGCGCCGCGTTTTGCGCAGAAAGCGTTCCCGCCGCCAGTTTGTAATTTCCCGCGTCCGCCTGTGCAATCGCCTCGTCCTTGGCAACGGCGGTGAGCATCAGTTCCTTCTGGGCAAAGACCGCGCCGTTCACCGATTTGTCGGAGACTTTTTGATCGTCTGTGAAATCAATTCTGGCAATTCCACTGGCCAACTGGTCGCTGCCATCGCCAAGCTCGTCCTTGTAATTCACGTTGACGCGGGCTACTTCCGGTTTGTCTCCGTTCACGACACAGCGCAGAAACAAATAGCGGTCCTGTCCGGTGGTGAACTGGCTCAAGTTCACGGTTGCGTGCTGGCTGTCAAATTTCTCGGCGCGGCCAATGAAGCCAAGCGGCTTCACACCGTCGGGGCACACGATCTCAATCCGCACATCACGCGCGGCGACCGTGAGCAGTTCGCCGAGTTCCTTGGCGAAGATTTCCGGAAGTTTTTCCGTGTCCTTGACGTAATAATAATTCGCGTCGCTCGCCTCGGCCAGGCCGGCCATCAAGTTCTCGTTGTAATCGTCGCCGACGCCGATGGTCGTGACGGTAATGCCGCGTTCGGCGAGTTGGCTGCCAAGCCGTCGCAATTGCTGTGGCGAACTTGGCCCGACGTTGGCAAGACCGTCGGAAAGCAGAATGACGCGGTTGATGCGTTTGCTGGAGAAAAACTCCTGAAGCTGGTCGGCACCCATCTTCACGCCGGAATAGAGCGCCGTGCTGCCGTCGGCCTCGATGCTTTCGATTTTTTCCTTCAAGGCGTCCTTGTCCTCAACCTTTTGCGCGGGAACCAGCACTTGTGCCTGATCGCTGAAGATGACCAGTGAAAAAATATCATTCGGCGCGAGGCGGTCCACCAGTTGCATCGCCGCCTGCTTGGTTTTTTCCAGTTTCGCGCCGGTCATCGAGCCGGAACGGTCCAGCACGACGGCCAGATTGAGTGGTGTGCGCCGGACTTTTTTTCTGTCGGAAATCGCAGAGAGGTCAATTTTTATGACGACCTCCTGCGGCGAATTTTTAACGACGTAGCCACGCTCCGGCACGAGTTGCAGGTTCAAAGTTCCTCCGGCAAACAGGTTCGCGGTGAACGCCGTCGCCAGACCAATGGTGAGCAGAATTGTTTTCATGCCGCCAATCTGCCAGGCGACGGGAAAAAGTTGTCAGCGCGGGGTCAAAGGTTTGTAAAAAAATTGTGATGCCAGACCGGCCAAAACCTTTTGCATTTTTCCCGATCCCGTCTCACCCTGGGCTCATGACGCAACCGCTTGCGCTGGTTTTTTACGAGAGGCTGATGCCCGGGAGCCAGTTGGTGAACAAGCTGCAGGATTTGAATTATCGCGTTCAAACCGTCAACGATCTGGTGGCGTTCCATTCGTGCGCGCGGGAAGAAAGGCCATTGTTGGCGGTTGTGGATTTGGCGGTCGGCGACGCCGTTTGCGGTGCCATCGCCGCGCTGAAAACCGACGACGCCACCACCCACATCCCGGTCATCGCGTTCGCCGCCGGAGGTGCGACTCAAGCAATGGAAGCCGCGCAAAAAGCGGGGGCAAAACTCGTTGTCAGCGAAACCACGATTGCGAATTATCTGCCGGAACTGCTGAATCAGGCGCTTCATGTTGAGTGACTGAGTGACGGGACATGCTTAATTTTGCTTGACGGAGGCATTATTTCCCTTTACGTTTTGCTTCGGATTGACGCATGAGCCGTTTCCGGAATTGATTTACGGGCACAACTGACTTCCAGTTGCGTCCGTTTTCTCTTTTGGAGCNNATTCATCGCCCAGGATTCCGGCCAGGATGTATTCGTGCATCACTCGTCCATCATCGGGCCGGGATTCAAAACCCTGAATGAGGGCGACCCTGTTTCCTTCGAGATTGTCACCAGCGACAAAGGGTTGAAGGCACAAAATGTCCAGCGTGTGAATCCAGCGTAACGCTACGGCATTCAAACGCCACGCGGGTGCGGAATCTTTTCGTTCGCCAGCAAGGAACGTGCGGGTTATTTTTGGTCCATGCCGGCCTTAAGTGCGACGCGAATCACAAGCCTTTATGTTCACGTCCCGTTCTGCGCGCAAAAATGCGCGTATTGCGCGTTTTATTCCGAGGCGTCGTCCGGCGAATTGGTGAACCGCTACGTCGCCGCGCTCGTCCGTGAAATGGAAATGGTCGCGGGCGATCTCAAGCCTAAAACCATTTTCTTCGGCGGAGGCACACCGTCGCTGCTGAGCCTGCGCCAATGGGCAAAAATCCTGCGCGCGATGGAAGAACTGGATCTGCTCGGCGCGGAGGAATTCACCATCGAATGCAATCCCGCGACCGTCTCGGCCGACAAGGCAAAACTGTTCCGCGACTTTGGCGTGAACCGCATCTCCATGGGCGTCCAGTCGCTCGATGAAAAATTGCTCGACCGCCTTGGCCGCATCCACTCGCGCGAAATGGTTTTCAGGTCGTTCGACATTCTGCGCCGGGCCGGATTTGAAAATCTCAATCTCGATTTGATGTTCGCGATCCCGACTCAGACCATGGAAATCTGGCGCGCAACCCTGGCCGAAGCAAAGGCGATGCAAAGCGAACATCTTTCCAGCTACGAGGTGATTTACGAGGACGACACGCCGCTGTTTCACCAATTGCAGGCCGGCGAATTTTCCGCGGATGAAGAACTCGCCTGTGAGATGCATGAAGAATTGATTTCATCAGCGACAAGCGCCGGATTTCAACAATATGAAATTGCAAATTTTGCCAGGGGGGCGTTGAGCGGCGAAAAGATTCCGTCGCTTGCCTGCAAACACAACGTGAATTACTGGCGCGGCGGCTCGTTTTATGGGCTGGGGCCGAGCGCAACAGGTTATGTTCGCGGCGTTCGCACAAAAAACTGGTCGAACACTCAGCTATACTGCGAGCAACTGGAAAGCGGAAAGCGCGCCATCGAATCCAGCGAAGAATTGCCACCGTTGCGGCGCGCGGGCGAGACGGCGGCGTTCGGTCTGCGGATGAACGCGGGCTGGGCGTTCGAGGAGTTTCAACGCGTGACCGATTTTGATTTGCGGCGCGAATGGAATAAAGACATGGAGCAACTGGCCGGATGCGGCTGGGCTTCGCGTGACGCACAACGTTTTCAACTCACACCGCAAGGCTTGCGTTTCGCGGATTCAGCAGCGGAACTTTTCCTGCGTTGAACTCGCGGGCAAGCGTCCGCGCTCCATTTCAAACCGGCAGCCGGACGGTAAAAGTAGTGCCGACATCTTCCTTGCTGGAGACTTCAATCCCGCCACCGTGCGCTTCGACAATGGCCTTGGAAATCGCCAGACCCAGGCCCGTGCTGCCGCCCGTCCGCGATTTGTCCTCGCGGTAAAACCGTTTGAAAACGTGCACCAAGCCCTCCGCCGGGATTCCCATGCCGGTGTCGCTCACGGTGAGAANNGCGTTCGGAATCACCGGTGATTTCGAGCGGAGAAAGTTCGGTGAAAATATTTATCCCGCTTTCTTCGGCGAGCGGCTTCACCAGTTCTACGCAATCGGCAACGGTCCCGGAAAAATCAAAGCACAGTCGTTTCATTTGCTCCTGGCCGGCGTCAAGCCGCGCCAGTTCGAGCAGCGCGCCGATCAACTTGCGCATCCGCTGCGCCGCGCGCTGGCAGGCTTCGAGCGTCTCGCGGTATTCCGGCGCGGTTCGTTCGCGGCTCAGCGCGGTCTGCGTTTGNNCTCGGCGACGTTGATGCGCTGTGACAAATCGCCGGCGGAAATCTTCACGGCGGCGGCGCTGATGTTTTCGATGGGGTGCAACGCGCGCGACACAAACCACCAGCCGCCGGCGAGGCCAACAAGCAAAATCAACCCGCCAGCCGCAAACAAATTCAGAGCTGTGCGATGAAGCTCCTTCAATTCCGGCGTAATCGAGCTGCCAACCCGAATTATTTCACCGGAGGGCATCATGTCAGCTGTCTCGCGAAATCCGTTCAGCGTCCAAACCGGCGGCGGATTTAGTTGTTTCAATTCCGGCTCGCGATTGATTTTCACCAATGCGAGCTTAAGCTCCCCATTCTTTGCATACTTTGGCACTTCTCCGGCACGGGCGATTTCCTTGCCGTCGCGCGATTTGATCACGAAATAAAAACCGTTCGAGTCGTTGGTGTCAAACAAGTCGGCTGCTTGCGGCGGCAAATGAAATTCCATCGGCAGGCGCTGATTTCGTCCGGGTAAATTTTCAGACATTTGATCCGGTGGCAGACGATCGAGCGGCGGCCTGCCCATATCCGGACCACGCGGCGGCGGGCGACGCAGCGCATTGGCAAGAACTCCAACCCGGCGATGCAATTCATTATCAATGCGACCGAGCGTCCGCCCGCGCTCAAGTTGATACGCCGTGAACCCAAATCCCGCCAGCACGACCACGAGGATGAGGCCATACCAGATTTGCAGCCGCCACTTGATGGATTTAAAAATCTTCATTCGATGCAATAGCCGTGTCCACGCCGAGTGGTGATGAATTCCGCGCCGAGCTTTTTGCGGACGTTGGAAACATGAACGTCGAGCAGGTTGGAAAGCGAACTCTCGTTTTCGTCGAACAAGTGTTCGTAAAGCTGCGTGCGCGTGACAACTTCACCGTGATGCAGCGCGAGAAATTCCACGAGCGAATATTCGCGCGCCGTTAATTCAACCGGTCTTTCCTTGAGCAGCACGTTTCGGGCGGCGGTGTCAATCTTCACGTCACCGATTTCAATGACGTTCGTCGTCTTGTTCGCGCTGCGGCGGATGAGCGCGCGCAGGCGGGCGAACAGCTCCGACAAATCGAACGGCTTGACGACGTAATCGTCTGCGCCGGTATCAAGACCGCGCACACGGTCGCGGGACTGATCGCGCGCGGTGAGCATCAGCACCGGCGTCTTTTTGGTTTTGCGCAGGCGCTTGAGAATTTCCCAGCCGTCCAATTTGGGCAGCATCACGTCCAGCACGATGGCGTCATAGTCACAGCCCTCGGCGTTGAAGAGTCCGTCCTCGCCGTTGTTGGCGGTGTCCACGGCGTAACCTTCCTCGCGCAACGCCTGGGCAAGGCTGCGGAGCAGGTCGGGTTCGTCTTCGACAATCAGGATTCTCATGTTGGCCGTGGTTGCGGCTGGTTTAACACAACCGCATCCTGCCGTCACTCTCGCAGGTGCAACCTTAAGGGAAGATTAAGACGCTGGTTGGAATAAATTCCGAAAAAACTTAAAATCATTTTTCAACTTCACCTTCCCTTAAGGTTCGTTCGCGTAAATTGACGGCGTAAAGATTCACACCGGCAAAAAAAGAAAGAGAGCACAAAATGAAAACAAACATGAAAACAATGCTGGCGCTGGCGGGACTGCTGGCGCTGGGCGCAACGGCGCTCGTCGTTAATGCGCAGGACAACGGCGGTCCACAAAACGGCAACAGCCAAAATCGTCCGCCCATGCGCGGCGGTCGTCCGCCCGTGCCGGCCATCGTCGCCGCGTTGGACGCCAATCACGACGGCGTGATTGATGCGACCGAAATCGCCAACGCAAGTGCCGCGCTGAAGTCGCTGGATAAAAACGGCGACGGCAAACTGACCCCGGATGAATTCATGGGGCCGCGCCCGCAACGCCCCGGCGGTCAAGGCAGAAACGCCGGTGGAAATCCCGGCGCCGATGACAACAATTTGCCGCCCGGTCCTCCGCCCGATGGCGCGCCTCCCGGCCCGCCTCCGGGTCAGCAATAAGATTCCGTTCGTGTGAACGGATGGGCGGCGGATTGTTCTGCGAATGCCGGGTGTGAAGCAGTCAATCCGCCGACCGATTTTTTCCAGTGACGGCGGGTGAAGGATTTGACCGGTAAAGGTATTGCCACGCGAGCAGGCCGGTCAAAATTGCCAGCCCGCCACAAATCACGTAAGGCAGCATCGGAACTTGCAGGTAAAGAGTCGCGGCAAACAACGGGCCGACGATGCGCGCCAAAGCCCCGGCGCTTTGGGCGACGCCGATGGTGGCACCCTGCTCGTTGGCGGGCGTGAGGTTGGAGAGCAGCCCGAACAACGGCGCGCGCGTGAGGCTGGAGCCGATGGACAGCAGCGCGAGGACAAGTAATATTTTTATCCACGGCCAGTCGGTCGCGTGCAGGACGGCCAACCACTTGAGTTGGCCGTCGCCTTTGATGAAGGGGAGCAGCGCAAGGGCGATGCCTGTCAACACGAGGCTCAACGCAATCAGTTTCGGTTCGCCGAATATTTTCACGAGCCGGCCAATCGCGCCGCCTTGGATGAACACACCGATGATTCCGCAAAAGACGAACAGTGAGATGACCGTCATGGCGGGCTTGGTTTCATCCACGGTGATGCCGAGATTGAAATTGTCGCTGACGAGCAGCGGCAGGGTGGTTTCAAAGCAACTGAAGGCGAACGTCGCCAGGAAAAAAATCAGGATAAGCAGGCCGATTTTTGGTTGTGACAATGTGTGTCCCCATTGGGTAAAACGGGGGCGCTTGGCCGCGTGACCGGAAGACGGCTGGAGACTTTCTGTAAGAATGGAATACGCCAGCACAAAATTCGCCGTGCAAAGCGCGGCGGCGGCCCAGCCCGGCCCGGTCACGCCGAAGAGTTTCAAGGCGATGCCACTGATGGCAGGGCCGAATACAAATCCCAGCCCGAACGCCACGCCAATCAGAGCCATTCGCTTCGACCGATCTTCCGGCGGCGTGATGTCGGCGATGTAAGCCTGCGCGACGGTGATGTTGGCGCCGCAGATGCCGGCAAAGATCCGCGCGATGAGCAGCGCCCAAAGTGCGGCAGCGTGATTTTCAAAACCCGAACCGACGGCGAACAAGACATACGACAATGCTGCGCCGGCGGTGCTGATGAGCATGACGGGACGGCGGCCAATGCGATCGGACAATCGGCCTAAGACCGGCGAGAAAATGAACTGCATCGCGGAAAACGACGCGATGATGGCGCCGATGACAAAGCCGCTGGCGCCGTAATGCCGGCTGTAAATCGGCACCAGCGGCACGACAATCCCAAACCCAATCAGGTCAATGAAGACCGTCAGGAAAACAACAAGCAGCGATGGTTTGCGTCCCATTTAGAAGCGAAGTCTAGCGGGTGCGAGGGCGATTGACAAAATGTTTAAGATTTTCAGTAGTGGTATAGTTTGAAGCTACTCATCTTCATTCTTGAACCAGAACTCCGCAATCTTTTGACTCTTGACGATGATAAGAATGCCAACCGCCGCTTCCACGGCATAGCCAATTGAATAACTCACCATGCGCATGACCATGCCTGTGGGGTCCGTTTTCAACAACCCCAATGATGACAACCCAACGAGAATGCCAGAAACACAGCCAGGGATAGCGCCAAGGCAAATGTAAAGCCCCAGAATTTTGATTAAGACATTCGCCAGTTGTATTGATTTCATATCGCGCAAGCCTCAACCAGCGTTGCCCCAAAATCAAGACAAGAGACTGACAATTTCCTCCAGTGTCCGAATGTGGTCGCTGATATTCTCAATGATACCGATACAACTTGACCCTCTGAACGGTGGGGCCGTCGGCACGGAACATCAAGCCGCTGCCCGACTGGTTTTTTGCGGCCGCGCCGGCCTGATCGTAATCCAATAGGACGTCGTCCCCGTTCATCTTGCGCCCCGGAATCCACTGGCCTTTCACAAACTTGCCCGTTTCCGCGTCAGCAAGGCCGGCAATCTCCGGTCCCGGCGTGTTCGGCGAGAAGGTGACCTGGACATCGAGGCCGGCGACAAAATATTCGTCGGGGCCGGCGGCGATAATGATGGCATAGCCCAGCGCCGGCACCTGCGCGGGATTCCTCCGGTTCTTCCGGAGTTCGACATTCACAACATAGTTGCCCAAAGTAATTTCCTGCTTCGGTTGCTTGGTGTTGAGCCAGGCGGCGCCGATCGTTCCTTTGGCCTGGGCGTCCAAAATCAGCGGCGTCATCTGCGCGAGCAGCGCATAGGCCCTGGCGAGCGGCAAATTTTCGAGCGCAACCGGTGTCGGCGCATTGCTGCCGGGCCGACCCTCGCTGAAGCGCGCCGCATTGTTGACACCGAACGGGGAGTAACCGATTCCCGCGTGCTGGCCGATGCCATAAAAGGCATTGGCCGCGCCGCCAACGTCGCCGGACGACTCCGGCACAAACAACGGATTGTTGGGGCGGTGAAACTGTTCGGCCCAGTAGCTGAAGTTCGGCAGATGGACATCCGGCGCATTGATGTCAATCACGGGCGCACCCGCCTTCCAAATGTCAATCACGAGCGGCTCCGGGCAGCCGGACGGATAATCGCCCGGCTCCTTGTCCTGTGGCTGGACGAGCCATGTGTTTGAGAACACCGGCACGGGGTATTCGTCCTTGCCGGCCTTCGTCATGTGGTCCATGAAGCGCGCGTAATTCCACGCCATAAAAATTTCGTCAGCCGCCGTGGAGTCACCGAAAACTTCCGTCCATGTGCCGGTAGTTTTCGCGCCGGCGGCCTCCCACAACTTGCGGAGATCCGGCCACAACGTCTCCTTATTTTTTTGCAGATAGTTTAGCAACTCTGCTGGCACGGGCCGGGAGAACGCGGCGGCGGCATCGGTGGACCGGTCGCGAGAATCGCCGAGCAGCCCCACTTCATTCTCCAACTGAATCATGACCACGGTGTGCTGTTTGGAATCCACTTTGCGGAGGTGTTGCATGAAGGCGGTGTAGGCGCGGGTATCGGCTTGCAGGTTGGCCTCGCTGAAAGGCGAGAGCACTTCCACCGCCTTGCCGCTCTTGAGCCGGGCGCGCGGGAACCGCTGCTGGTCGGCTTTCACCCATTCGGGCGCGAAGCTCGAGAGGCCGTTCTTCCAACTGCCGAACCAGAGGAAGATGACGTGCAAACTATTTTTCCGGGCGCCAGCAAGCAGTCCGTCAACAAGGCTGAAATCATATTTGCCTTCCATCGGCTCGACCCAATCCCAGCCGATGCCAATGAGGACGGTATTGAAGTTCATTTTGGCCAGCTTCGGCCAGACCGTGTCCATGTATTCGAGGCTGGAAGAGGCGGTGTTGTCCGTTTCGCCGGCCAAAACCAAAAACGGCTTGCCGTCAACAATCAACTGCGTGGCGGCACCATGCATTTCCAAGTGGGCAATGGACGGGTCGGATGAGGTTGTCTTGGTTTGGGCGTGCGCCGTCGTCAGAGCCAGCAAAAAAATCGCTGCCAAGCTGCAAAAAGTTTTTAGTCTCATGGTTTTCATACTTTCTCGATAATTAATCAGTCGTTATCTGCGGTAGGTGGTTCATCTTTTCAACACGATGAACCGTGCTTCGTAATTGGTGAGTGTCAGCGGCACGGTCACGCTGCCCGCCGATGTCGTAGCACCTTCCAGCGGCTGGATGGTTCTGCTAGCGGCGTCCCAAATCTGAGCTTGGCCGGTGGCGGCGAGCGTCGCGGTGCGCGATTGGGTCTCGTTGGATTCGTTGAAGAAGAAATACACGTCGCCGTCCTTGAGCGTGCGATGAATGTATTTGATCGGCGGACAGGCGGCGTCGAGTTTCACGTCTTGCGGTGGCAGCGCAGCGACGACGCGGTCGGTGATTTCGGGCGTCGGCTCAATTGTGGCAAAGCTCAAGTCGGGCGCGCCGGCTTCGGGATGCAGGAAAGTCCGGTCCACCACCATCGTCGGCACGCGACCGATGAAGATAACCTTGCCGCCGGTGGCGGCGAACGCGCGCAGCCTCTCCAGCCCGGCCTTTTGAATCACGGTGGCGGTGGGGACGATGACGGCGCGATACGTTTGCCCGCTCAAATTTTTCAATCCGCCTTTTTTGAGAGTGACAACGGAGGCCAGTTCGTCCGCGTCAATGTGATCGAAGTCAATCTGGTGCTCCAGCAATTCGGTCACCAGCTTGAGCGTCACGTCGTCGGCTTCCTTGTCGCCCATCCACATGCTGTCCGTCGGGTGAAGCAGCGCGACTTGCGCCGCCGGCCGGCCAATCGCCAGCAGGTGTTGGGCGCGGCTGACATACCAGCCAATCGCCGCGCCGTTGCTGTTGTTGATGCCGCGGATGTTCATGTAATTGATGCCGCGGACGAGCTGGTAATCCACAATGAACTTTCCGTTTTGGCCCGTCCCACCGCCTTCTTCCTCCCAGACCAGTGGACGACCCGTCACATGGGCTGCCGACGCAGCAAGCTTTGGAAAATCGGCCACGATGCCCGGCCCGATCTGGTTGAGATTATCCACTCCGGGCACGCCGACGTAGCGCATGTCGCGCCAGAAGGAGCCTTCGTTTTTGATCATGTCTCCGCCCCGGCTCATCATCAGCTCTTCATGATTCAGATGGACCATGAACTCCATGTNNGCCTTGGCGCGTTGCGCCTCGGGCGTCAGGCTGCCGCCGCCGAAAATCAGCGGGATGTAAGGTTTGAAGTCGTAACCTTTTTCCTTTTGAAATGCTTCGAGCAACTTGGGCGTCCAGGGGTTGACGCCCGTGAAGTCGGTCTCGTCACCGCGAAAGCCGAGGACGGTTTTGCCAAATTCGTCGCCGACCGCTTTCTCATAGGCTTCGTAAATGACCTTCAGATAAGTGTCCGTCGCCGCAGGATCCAGATAGTCAACCAGCGTGTAGAGCGTGTCCTTGGTGACGCCGCCGTCTTCCCCATTGTCGTTGCGTGTGGGCGAGGTGCGGTAAGCGTGCCGGATGAACGCAACCTCCCAAGACCCCGTGCCGGCGGGTGCCGTCCATTTGAGATGTCCGTCAGCCGGTAGCGGCACCACCGTGCTCGATGGCGCATCTCCGCCCGCACCTTCGCCGCCGCGTCCACCACGTCCGCGACCGCCGCCGCCTGCGACAAGCACGATGCTTTTCGTATCCGGAGGCACTTGAATACTGAACGGCTCGCCAACCATAAGATTGTAGTGCACATCGGCGTTGGGCAATTGCACATTTAATTCCCCCGCACCTCCGCGTGGCACCGTATATTTGAAAATTCCGTCAGTCGGCAGCGGAAATTGTTTGCCCGCCGATGCCGCCAACGTCGGCTCCGCATCGGGGCGTGGATGGGTCACGATGCCCAGGGTGTCCGGGGGCAGCGGTATATCGAGCGTCTGTCCGGCGGCAACGGAGCAATGCGCGTCGGCGACGATGCCCTGCATGCCCAATTGCGGATACTTCCCGCTGATCAGGCCGCCGGCGAATCCATCGGGATAACCGCAGTCGCCCTCGATCCAGACTTTCATGCCGCGCTTCTTGCACTCCGCGACGACGAACTTCACCAGCTCCATATACTCGGGCGAGAGATACTTGGGCTGCACGTTGCGCGAATTGTTGATCATGAAGACGCCTCCGCCATTGGTGTAAACCCGCTCGATGTTCGCCAGGATGCGCTCCTTGGTTTGCGGCCCGCCCCAAATGGCCCAGTAAATGGCGCGATATTCCATCGGCGGCTGGGAAAACGATGCGGCGGCATCGGCGGCCGTCGGCACGGTGACCTCCCGCCACGGCTGNNAGCGGCAGGGACAAACAAGCCAGCAGGACGAATTGCACAATGCGAATCCGGAAATCGGAATTCGGAACTCTCATTGTTCCATTTGGGGAATTCATGCCGTGACTTTGCATTCAACAATTTCCGGTGTCAACCGCGTAGAGCCGTGTGCCGGCCACGCGGCTGTAGAAGTTATACGCGGTCAACCTGAACCCGCTGACAAAGGTTATCCTCTTCGCGCGCTGCGAACTCGGTAAAGCCGTTCCGTAAAACTGCCTTCTTCCAAAAAGGCCTGTTCCAACTGCCGCTTCTGCTGGTCAAGCAGGTGGTTCGTCTGGTGAATCAGGCAGAGCAAGATATTTGCCGCCACTTCCGGCGGAGCGTTTTCGATATAGGGCGAATACGTCTTATAGGACCTATTTTCAGCATAGGCCAGCCGCCGCACCATGACGGACATCGGATGTTCCTTGCCCCACTCGGCCAAGCCACGCTGCCGCAAAAAATCTTTGTAGTCGCCCAGCAACTCCTCCAAGCTGGCGCGAGCCACCCCCACCAGCGTCAACTCCATTTTCTTAGACGTGCCGCTCACCTCGCTGCCCTCCGCGATATTTTTGTTTCCACTTCGCGCGGCCTGCGCCATCTGATTGTGGGTTCGGGATTTGCGGTCAATGAATCGGTCACAAAATTTCACCGTGGCATCATAAACCAGCACCGACATCTGGTAGGACTTCAGCTTTTCGTAGCCGCCATGAGGTGGAATCAAGCCGGGGCCGGGTTGGTGGGGCTGCTGATTCATGGCTTGAGCATATTTGTCCTCGCGGTTCTTTCCAGTCTATTTTCTACCTCCCGAACCGCCGCGGATAATGATGAAACCCGGAGCGCGTCCGATACGTCTTGTCGGGTGAATTGTGAACCCAAATAACGCGCATAGCGGCGTGGCCGCCACCCGGCTTTACGCCGCCAAACCAATCTGTATTGCCCGGCTCATGCCGGCCATGGCTTTGACCGGTCTGTTACTGAGCTTCCCGCTGGCGGGTTTGCNNCACCGGCCACCGCGTGATCCGACTCACGCGCGAGCCCGGTTCCGACAGCTTCTATTTCAACGTCAACGGCTACACGCCCGACGGCAAAAGGATGGCCTACTCCACGCCCAACGGCATCTCGGTG
>PLZL01000086.1:3199-11399 GCA_003152145.1 Limisphaerales bacterium | reverse complement strand
CGCTCGGCGTCACGATGTCGCTGCCGAAGGAGGACATGTTGAACATGCGCCGGAAGCAGGCGATTGACACCATCATCATGACGATGGCCGGACGCATCGCGGAGGAATATGTGACGGAGGACATTTCCAGCGGCGCGGCGATGGACATCCAGCAGGCCACGCAACTGGCGAAGGCAATGGTCATGCACTGGGGCATGAGCGACAAGCTCGGCAACGTGCTTTACGGCGACGGCCCGGAATACGTCTTCCTNNCCAACCGCGACAAACTGGAAATCATCGCCCACGCGCTGCTCGAATACGAAACCCTTGACGGCTCGCAGGTGACGGAAATCATGCGCACGGGCACATTCACGCCGCCGCCGCTGACACCGGGTCAGGCCGGGCCGCTGATGGGCGCGCCCGCCGGAACGCCGCTGCCCGAGACGCCGCCCAAACCCGCGCCGCCGAAATTGCCCGGCCTCGGCTCCGCCGCGCCCGCGCCGGCGTGAAGTTATCTTGATTGGTCTGACGGACGAAGGGCATGGCGATGCTCTAACTCACTTCCAGTTTTTTTCAATACTAAGGACTGCCCCTTTTCTTTAAGGCGCGATAGGAAATGGTGCGGGCTGTGGATCAACGTGTGTAGTCGGCTGCTTTTCATCTATACGCAAAAGATACAATTTCCCATCCCTGTCTAATTCCAGTGATGCAACTCGCCCTTTAAATTTGGATTGGAGAAATTCATTCGGCACACGGACAAAGTATTGTTGCTCTTTTCCTCCCATTTCAATTACCAATGGAACTTGGCTTAACAACAATAAACGGCTGTTGTTGGCGATAGTTTTTACCGTTGTGCGTCCATTAGAGTAATCGACTACTTGAATAGAATCTCCACTTTCGTTCACTAGGTCTATAAGTATATGACGTTGGCAACCTGTCAGCGCCACCAAGAGTCAAATCATGCAAATAAATTCAGCAACACATTTCATAAGAGTCCCAATACGATGCGAAAGCCAAAGCCGTTCTGCTTTTTGTCGGGTGAATGTGCATTCCAACGAACTTTTCACGCTTCAAAGCAAAAACCCATTGCCACCGTTTGTCAACCAGGCGCGTTCAGGAGGATTTTTCGAGGTTCTTTAGATCCTCGGCCAGAAACTGCGTCACGTCTTTGAACCGCGCTGCGTTCTCCGGGTTGATGGCCATGAGTGTCTGGTGCGCCTCCAGACAGGTGCGCGTGATCTGCTCCTGCGTGGGATTGACCGGGGCTGGCGCGGAGGCTTTCGCATCCGCCGGCAATTGCGGCGCGATGGTCGTGACCTTGAAGAGCGGCAGCACGCCGAGATTTTCCAGCAGTTCGCGGATGCGCGCGCTGGGATTCAGCAGTTCAATGTCGCATTTGTCTGACTCGCCGCCCGGATTCATCACCAGGCCAAACCCGGCGAGCACTCCGAGGAACGTGCTGTCCATGAGGACGCATTCGGACAAATCAATGATGAAGCGGTGGTAGCCTTTTTGGTTGAGCTCGGTGAGCAGGGTCTTGAAATCGGGGCTGGACATGAAATTCGCGCGGCCCGCGATTTTCACGCAGGCAAAATCCTTGCAGACCAGCACGGATAATTTGGCCGACGTTGTTGACATTTATTTCCTGTAAAAATTCAGGCGGCGACCGCTTGCGGCGCGACAATCTGCACCAGCGCCTGCTGCAAAACCAGCGCCTCATCAAGCCCGCTACCCACGAGCCGCTGATTGCAGCGCAGCAGCAGTTCCATGGCGCGAATCAACTCGCTCTGGCTGTATTTTTTGACCTGCGGCAGCGCTTTGTAAAGGACATAAGGGTTCAACGCCAGCGGATTGAACCTCTTGTCTACGGGCAGTTTGTCGGCGGGCACGCGCTCCAGTTGCGCCTTGAACCGGTTGTAATCCGCTTCCGGCTTGATCCAGCCCTCGCGCAACATTTCCTTCAGCAACAAAATCGCGCGGACTTTGGAAATCAGGCCGTAAAGCAATCCGATTTCCGATTTCTTAGGATCCAACCTCGTTTCCCAAAGCTCCTCGTCCAGCCGCTTGAGCAGGCGCGGCAAGTCGCGGTCGCCCAGCGCATCACCCAGGGCAAAGGCCCGCGCCGTTTTGTTTCTTGCACAAACCGCGGCCACGTCGGCAAATTCAATTTGCTTCCGGTCGCCGGTGAACACGCAGACTTTTTCGATTTCATTTTCAAGCTGTCGCGCGTTCGGTCCCACGCGACTGACCAGTTCGGAAAGCGCCTCCCCGGAAATTTCCTTTTTGCGCTCGCGGATGGCAGTTTGCGCCGCGACTTCCGCGCGCTCAACCCAGTCCTTGTCGTCCGCCGAAAGCCCCGCGAAACTTTCAACCATCCCGATTTTGTCGAGTGTTTTGAAAAAGGTTTTGCGCTTGTCCACCTTGCCCGCGCTGATGAGCAGCCGGACGTTTTGCCACTTGAAACTCTTCAACTCCTCCGCCACTTCCGCCAGTGTCTCGGTGACGGCCTGCGCGGAGGCGGCGCGTTCGTCGGCGAGAAAATTACAGTCCCGCAGCCAGACAACCTTGCCGCTGCCGAAGAAAGGGAGCGTTTGGAGAGCTTCACGAAGTTTGGCCATAATCTTCAGCGCGTCGCCGCTGTTGGAAACCGCGGCCTCGATGATTTCGTGATCCATGCCGCCAAGTTCATCGCACCATTGCTGGTAGATTTCCTTGGCGCGTTTTTTTACGGCGAATTCATCGTTGCCGCAAACGAGCGAGAGCGGGAGGGCTTTGGTGGCGGCCATTTTACTCGGTTTCGCTGCCGCTCTCGTTGATTCGGTTGAGGACCTCGCTCATGTCCTCGACCTGCGCGAACAGGGGCGCGGAAACATAAATCGGTTTTTTTTGCGCGGCGGCGATGGCCAGGCAATCGCTGGGACGCGCGTCCACCTCGACAATTTTCCGCGCGACCTCGTTCTGTTGCTGCAAAATCAGACGCGCAAAATAGGTGGAATTCTTCAAATCCGTGATGACGACCCGCTCCACGACGATTCCGAAGCCCTGGAAAATCCGGTTGATGAGGTCGTGCGTGAGCGGACGCTCCTTTGGCGCCTGGCGCAAAAACCAAGTGATAACTTGCCCCATCTGCGGCTCGACGTTGATGACAAAAACCTTTTCGTCATTGCCGACAAACAGCGCACAGCCGCTGTTCGCGGGCAGGATTCCGCGAATCTGAACGGGCACAACGTCGTGCTTCATGCCCTGAATCTAAGCTGATTCCAGCGAAATACAAGCCCTGCTTGGCGGTCAATCAATGCGTCTGCCCGCAACCGCAGGCCACCGGGCTTCCGGTGGTAATGGCTTTGGCCGGGTCGTAATTCAGCCACGGTCCCAGCCAGCGCTCGACTTCTTGCAACGTCATGCCTTTGCGAAGGTGATAATCGAGCACCTGATCGCGGCCCAGCTTGCCCACGGCGAAATACTTCGAATCCGGATGGGAGAAATAAAGTCCGCTCACGCTGCTGCCGGGCCACATGGCGAAACTTTCCGTCAGCTTGATGCCGGCGCGCCTCTCCACGTCGAGCAGTTTCCAGAGAATTCCCTTTTCCGTGTGGTCGGGACACGCGGGATATCCCGCCGCCGGGCGGATGCCGCGATACTTTTCCGCGATCAAATCCTCGGTGGCAAGCTTTTCAGCCTTGCCGTAGCCCCATTCCTCGCGGACGCGCCGGTGTAAAAATTCCGCAAACGCCTCGGCCAGCCGGTCGGCCAGCGCCTCGGCCATGATGGCGTTGTAATCATCGTGGTCAGCCTTGAATTTTTCGACGAGTTCCTTCAAGCCATGCCCTGAGGTGACGGCGAAGGCACCGAGGTAATCGCGACCTGAATCTTTTGACGCAATAAAATCTGCCAAACACCAATTAGGCGTGCCATCTCCCTTTTCAATTTGCTGGCGCAGAAAATGGAACGTAGTCAGGACCTTCGAGCGTGATTCGTCCGTGTAAAGTTCCATGTCGTCACCCACCCGGCTGGCCGGGAAGAACCCGTAAATGCCGCGCGGCTGAATCAGTTTCCCGGCGACAATTTTCTCGAGCAATTCCTGGGCGTCCGCGAACAGTTTGCGGGCTTCCTCGCCGTGTTTTTCATGCTGAAAAATCTTGGGATAAACGCCGCGCAATTCCCAGGTATGGAAAAATGGCGTCCAGTCAATCAGTGGGACAAGGCCGGCGAGTGAAATCGGGTAGGGCGCGTCACTCCGTGCGCGCCGTTCTGCCGCGGGCAGGGGACTGCCCGCCCTACCAGGGTCGGAAGTTAAAATTCGTGCACCCGTGAATTCCGGTTTTGGCAAGTCGTCGAACTTCAATTTCGGCGCATTGGCGCGGGCCTCTCCAAGCGAAACGAGTTTCGCCGTCTGGCCGCTGTGCTGGGCGCGGACGCGGTCATATTCCTCACGCACTTGCGCGGCGAATTTCGGCCGGTGTTCGGTGCTTATCAGGCTGCTGACCACGGGCACGGCGCGCGAGGCGTCGAGCACATGGACCACCGGCTGGCCGTAACCGGGAGCAATCTTGACCGCGGTGTGGGCCTTGCTGGTTGTCGCGCCGCCGATGAGCAGCGGCAATTTCAGGCCTTGGCGCTCCATCTCGCGGGCCACGTGCGCCATTTCGTCGAGCGACGGCGTGATGAGTCCGCTCAGGCCGATGATGTCCACGTTCTGTTCGCGGGCGGTCTGCAAAATCTTCTCGCACGGCACCATCACGCCAAGGTCAATAACCTCGTAGTTGTTGCACCCGAGCACGACGCCGACAATGTTCTTNNTTCATCACGCGCGCGGATTTCACCACCTGCGGCAGAAACATTTTTCCGGAACCGAACAAATCGCCGACCACATTCATTCCGGCCATGAGCGGGCCTTCGATGACCAGCAGCGGTTTGCCATATTTCTGGCGCGCTTCCTCAATGTCCGCGTCAATGAAGTCCACGATGCCTTTCACCAGCGCGTGGGAAAGACGCTCCTCGACTGTGCCCTGGCGCCACGCATCTTCGACAACCTCGGCCTTTCCCTTCTGTTTCACTGATTCGGCGAATTTGATGAGGCGTTCGGTGGCGTCGGGCCGCCGGTTGAGCAAAACGTCCTCGACAAGTTCGAGCAGGTCTTTGGGAACTTCCTCGTAAACGGCCAGCATTCCGGCGTTGACGATGCCCANNGTGCATCGCCTCGCGCACGGCGTTGTTGCCACGGAAGGAAAACGAGACGTTGCTGATGCCGCCGCTGACCTTGGCAAGCGGCAGATTTTCCTTGATCCATTTTGTAGTGCGAATGAAATCCACCGCGTAGTTCGCGTGTTCCTCCATTCCTGTGCCAACGGTGAGCACGTTCGGATCGAAAATAATGTCCTGCGGCGGGAAGCCGACTTTCCCGACGAGCAGATCGTAGGCGCGTTTGCAAACCTCGATGCGGCGCTCGAATGAATCCGCCTGGCCGCGTTCGTCAAAGGCCATCACGACCACAGCCGCGCCGTAGCGACGGACCAGTTTCGCCTGCTTGAGAAATTTTTCCTCGCCTTCCTTTAGCGAAATGGAATTCACGATGCCCTTGCCTTGAAGGCATTTAAGTCCGGCCTCGATGACCTCCCATTTGGAGGAGTCCACCATCACGGGCACTTTGCAGATGTCCGGCTCGCTGGCGATGAGGTTGAGGAAGCGCGACATCGCGGCGACGCCATCAATCATTCCTTCGTCCATGCAAACGTCAATGACCTGCGCGCCGTTCTCGACCTGTTGGCGCGCGATGGCAAGCGCGGCTTCATAATCGCCAGTCTTGACGAGCTGTGCAAACTTGGGCGAACCGGCGACGTTGGTGCGCTCGCCGATGTTCAGGAAGTTGATGGAGGCATTTGTTTGTGGGAGCGCATCCGCCCCGGATGCGGCGGCGGACGCCTCGTCCGCCGCAGTCGTCAGCGAGGGCGCTGACGACCGCACGCGAGGCGCGTGCGCTCCCCGTGCAGAATTGTTTCCACGAATGGTTAACGCGTCGAGTCCGCTCAAACGTAAATATGGTTCAACCGTCGGGACTTTGCGCGGCGGCAAATCTTTGACCGCCCCGGCAATGGCCTTGATATGTGGCGGCGTGGTCCCGCAGCAGCCGCCGACGATGTTCAGCCAGCCGTTTTGCGCCCACTCGCGAAGTTGCGGCGCGAGTGTTTCCGGCGTTTCTGGAAAGCCGGTCGGCAGCAGCGGATTCGGCAGTCCGGCGTTCGGATAGGCGCTGACGTAAATCGGCGCGAGGCCGGAAAGCTCCTCGATGAGCGGGCGCAATTCCTTCGGCCCGAGCGCGCAGTTCATGCCAACGCTCAACAGCGGGACGTTCGAGATGGAATTCCAAAATGCTTCGACGGTTTGGCCGGTCACGCCACGATTGCTGCCGGCTTGGATGAACGTGACGCTCGCCAGAATCGGCACAATCCGGCTTTGGGCTTTGGACTTTGGACTTTGAACGTCGGAATAGGGCAGCGGATTGATCCTGCGTTCGTCGAAAAGTTTCTGAATGGCAAAAAAAGCCGCCCGCGCGTTGAGCGTGTCAAAAATGGTTTCCACCATCAGCAAATCCGCGCCGCCGTCGAGCAGGCCGTTGATTTGCTCGCCATAAGCCTTCACCAGCTCATCGTAATTTGTGCCGCGCGCACCCGGATTGTTCACGTCCGTGGAGATGGACGAGGTTTTTGTCGTCGGTCCGATGGCGCCCGCGACAAAACAAACCTGCCCGGGCTGCGCTCTTTCAATTTTGTCCGCCGCGCGACGCGCGCATTCCGCGCCTGCCTTGGACAATTCGTATGCCAGCGATTCCATTCCGTAATCCGCGAGCGAGATGGATTGCGAATTGAAGGTGTTCGTCTCGATGATGTCCGCGCCGGCTTCGAGATATTGCCGGTGGATTTCCTCGATGACGGCGGGGCGGGTGAGGTTGAGCAGGTCGTTCAGGCCCTTCAGGTCCTTGCCGCGCCAGTCCGCAAACCGTTCGCCGCGAAACGCCGCCTCGTCCAGCTTGTGCTGCTGGATCATCGTGCCCATCGCGCCATCAAGGATGACGATGCGCTCGTGCAACAGGCGTTGCAGATGTTCAATCCGGTCCGGCATAGATTTATTTCAGGAAAATCAACCGGGGCCAAATTAGCCGAAAAGGTTCCGCTGTGCAAATAAAAAATCAACGCATCCTGATACGATGATATGAGTAATAAAAGGCAGTGGATTTTGCGCAGTGAAAAATAGTCAGACTGGCTGAATGCGAGAAAATCGCTCCACTTTGCATCCTGTCTGATGTTTGTGTCGATGCGACGAACATTCAGGACTAATATTTATGGTAATTTATCAAAAAACTCGCCCCATCGTTGAACATATTGTGGGTCATTCCTATTAGTATCTTTGAACATATCAAATCCGCGCAAATCATATCCTAGTTTCGACAACATGCGTCTTTCCTCCTTATTACAGAGGGCTTCAACTCGGCTTACTTGAATCCGATTTACATTCAACATTCGTTTTCGACGGAGATGCCCATGCGTCGCCTCGTGAACTATGAGAGCGGCCAAGAGAGCTGTTTGCCATTTGGGATGTTTGCTAAAATCAAAACGTTTCAAGTTAATCAGGCAGGCTTTCGCTAGAGGAAAATACGCCCCTGGCGGCAAAGGAACTATGCGCCAGCGATCGTAAACAATAAGACGAATCTCGCGCCGCACTCTTTCAAAACGTCGGGGGTCATTTTGCTCGATCAGTGCCAAGGCTTCGTTGATTTTCTGGCTAAAGCTGGATCGGGTTTCTCGATTAAAATCCAAGGTTCTAATTCCTCTGTAGCATCCGGTTGGCCATATACTGGGTGCTATGACATGGAACACTGCGTGGCAAATGCTGAAAGGCAGCCTAATTACAAGCAATAAGCGATTGAGGCAATACGCTGAAAATGACACAGTTGGTTTAGCATTAGCCTTCGCGAGCATGACTTTAGGAAATCAAAGGCGCGTTTTCCGTCAAGGATTATCGCGGACTATTTCAGCCGTTTTGACGAGTCAGGCTGCGGGAGTCACTGCGGTTTCCCGGCGGCGGACGAGTTCGAAATTGCAGAGGCGGACCTCGGGTTTGCCGGTGGTGGCGAGGACGAGATGCATGTCCGGCCCGAAGGAGATGAGCAGGTGGTCGGGTTTGGGATTCAGGTCTTCGAAGCCGCAGCGGGCGAGGCGCCCGG
>PLZL01000086.1:0-3087 GCA_003152145.1 Limisphaerales bacterium | reverse complement strand
AGGCAAATTCCTCAAAGGGGCTGTTGAAGCCGTGGTCCTTCGCGGCGGCCTTGTCGGCCTCCGGATTGGTGAGCCGGGCCGGCTCGCCCATGCGGGAAATTTTCCAGACGAGATTGATGTCGTCCTTGGTGCGCGTGTAAANNTGTAATCCACGCCGAGGAGGTTGGTGGCCCGGAGATGGGCGGGCAGGGGACCAGCGGTGTCGGCCTCAAAGCGGCGGGCCATGTGCTTGAGGTAAAGCCGGCGGTTGGCGGTGCGGACGGCCTGTTCGTGTTCGCGCGTCCGTTCGAGCAGTTCGTAATCCACCAGCGCATAGGCAATCTGCCCGTTGTGATCGCGCAGAAGGCTTTTATCCGGTCGCGGCCGCAGGATGATGTGCGCCGGTTTCATGTCAACGACGTGGTAGCCTTTCTGCCAGAGTTCGTGGTTGACGAGGCTGGTGGTGCGCGCCAGAAATTCCGCGCGTTTCCGGTCTGCCAGCCCGAACTGTTCCGCCGTCTCCACCGCGTCGCGTCCCTTGATCCAGCCGTAGAGGACGACATACTGGCGCAGAATGTCTATCTCCACGTCAGGATGGCGGGCGACCTTGGCGCGGATTTTGTCCTCGGAACGCCCGGTCTGCCAGAGCTGGAGGCGCTGGCCGGGCACATAAATGGCCAGCGGCTGTTGTGTACGGACGCGGATGCCCGACGGGCCGGCCTCACCCTTGCGCAATTCCATGAGCAGCGAAAATTCCTCAAACGGACTGTTGAACTCCGCGTGGATGAACTTGTTGACCGTGAGCGTGTCGAGCGGGACAACCTCGCCGACGCGCGACCATTTGACGACGAGGTTCAAGGCCCGGCCGTCCACCAGGCGCGTGGGCACGCGATAAACCGTGCTGGTGCCTTCGAGCCGCTCGCGGTTGGCTTCGAACCATTCGTGGGCATACCAGTTTTCCGGCAGCAGATATTTCCAGAACGGCAGGCCGAAGCGCGTCAGGAACAATTCCCCGCCATCATCCGTCTTCAGGCGGAAATAATCCACGCCCAACAGCGACATGGCGGTGCCCGGCGGCATCTCCGGCAGGCGGAGCAACTCCGAATCCGGCGTGACATTCTCTGGTTCTGAAGTCGGCACAAAACGTTGTTGACGCATCCAGCGCGATCCCATCTGGAAGGCGCCGATGCCGATAAAGTCCGGCAATGGGGGGTAACCGGCTTGCCGGATTTTGGCAAATGATGGTTACTTTTTGGCGTGTTACCGGCGGGGGAAATCCGCCCATTTATCCGACCGGCTTGAAAAAGTGAAATTTTTCACAAACTTTTCTTGCGGGCGCCGCCGACAACGATTTAACATCAACCCTTGTCTTTGCGGTGATAAGGACAGTTTTTGACAAACGGACGGTTAATCCAAAACACCAGTGATTTTTCCGAAGTGGACAAATTGGCTGCCACTGGCGCTGGGCGTCGGAGCCGCGCTGATGGGCGGCGGCGTGGCGGCGGGCGTGACTTATTATTTCACGCCCAAATACACCCGCGTCGGCTATGAGCCGGTGCAGCCGGTGCCGTTTTCCCACGCCGTCCACGCGGGGCAGCTCGGCATGGATTGCCGTTACTGCCACAACGGCGTGGAGAAATCCTGGTTCTCGAATCTTCCCGGTGCCTCGACATGCATGAACTGCCACAGCCAGATTTTGAAGGATGACCCGCGCCTGGCCATCGTCCGCGAAAGCGCGACGAACAACACGCCGATCCCGTGGGTGCAAATCCACAGAACGCCGGATTACGTGTATTTCAACCACGAGGTCCACGTCCGGCGCGGCATCAGTTGCGTGGAATGCCACGGACGCGTTGACGAAATGGACGAGGTGTATCACGCCAAGCCGTTAAGCATGAGTTTTTGCCTCGATTGCCATCGCAATCCGGNNTGCGGAAGCGGCGACGCTGCAGGAATTGAACGGAAAGAAATTTGTTCACGATTGGAAGGTGGAATCACAGCAAAGCTGCTCGGCTTGTCACCGATAATGAATTTACGATTTACGATTTACGATTTACGATTGGCGCTTGAACCTGGGCGTTGCGCGGGATTTTTTTCAATTCCGCACTCCGCGCTCCGCACTCCGCAATTTGCCACGCCGTTATCTGCGCCCGCCGTTTCCGAATGAACTCGAACCCGACAACTCCAGCTTTAACAGTCACTTCGGGCCGCCGTTACTGGCGCAGCCTGGACGAACTGGCCGACACGCCGGAGTTCAAGGAATGGTTGCATCGCGAATTTCCCCAGGGCGCGAGTGAACTGGAGAACGGCCAGAACCGCCGCCAGTTCCTGAAAATCATGTCCGCCTCGTTCGCGCTCGCGGGTTTGGGCCTTGCTGGTGCGGGTTGCCGCCGTCCGGAGGAAAAGCTTGAACCCTTCGGCCAGCAACCGGCGGATTATGTTTATGGCGAGCCGCAGTATTTTGCGACCGCCATGCCCACGCGAACGGGCGCGATTCCGCTCGTCGTCAAATCCTACGAAGGCCGGCCCATCAAGATTGAGGGCAACACGCTTTATCGCGGCAGCAACGGCGGCACGGATCGCTATGCACAGGCTTCGATTCTGAATCTTTACGATCCCGACCGCGCGAAGCGTTTCACGCACGACGGCAAAACCGTTTTACGCGAGGAAGCGCTAAACTTCCTTGATAGCCTCTCGAAAAAGTTTGCGGCGAATTCAGGCGAAGGTTTGGCGTTCCTCGCCGAAAGTAGCACGTCGCCTTCACGCGCACGGCTGCAAAAAATCATCGCGGACAAATTTCCGAAATCGCAGTGGGTCACCTACGACGCGATTGATTCCGGCATTCACCAGCGCGCAGCGACGCAGGCGTTCGGCCAGCCGGTGAAGCCGGTTTTTCATTTCGACAGGACAAGAGTCATCCTGTCGCTTGATTGCGATTTTCTCGGTGGTGAGGACGACGCGCATAATTACATCGGCAAGTTCGCCGCCGGTCGCAAGCCAGGCGAAGAGATGAGCCGCCTTTACGCGGTGGAATCGCTGTTCACGCTTACCGGTGCGAACGCGGATCATAGGTTGCGCGCGGTGGCAAGCAACGCAGGTCAGATTGCA
>PLZL01000094.1 GCA_003152145.1 Limisphaerales bacterium | reverse complement strand
GGAATTATCCGACGAACACGGTGAAAACGGTTTACGTCGCCGCGAGCCATTGCGACCAGGTTGAATTATTCCTCAACGGAAAATCCCTGGGCATTGCGAAACTGTCGTGTGATTTTGTGGATACATTTGACGGAGGGGACAGAAACATGGGCAACACCGGCTACATTTACGCGTTTACAAACATCGCCTTTGCGCCCGGCACGCTGAAGGCCGTGGCGACCAAGGGCGGCCAGATCGTCACCCAGCAGGAACTCAAGACCGCGGGCGAACCGAAAGCCATCAAGCTCACTCTTCACACCGGGCCAAAGGGCTTGCTGGCGGACGGCAGCGACGTGGCGCTGATTGACTTCGAGGTCGTGGACGCGGAAGGCCGCCGCTGCCCGACGGATGAGGCGCGCGTGGATTTCGACGTCACTGGTCCCGTCATCTGGCGCGGCGGGTTCAATGCCGCGAAATTGAACACTACCAACAACCGCTACCTTGACACCGAGTGCGGTATCAACCGCGTCGCCATCCGCTCGACGCTAACGCCCGGCACCATCACGCTGACCGCAACGCGCGACGGGCTTGAGCCGGCCACCGTGAAAATCGAATCCCAGCCGGTGACCATCGCGGACGGTTTAACGCGCTCTGGCAATTGATCGAGCCTGCGCCCTTCGAATTCCACCGGCCATAACGGCGTCGAAGGGCGTGCGTGGTCCGGGATCGAACAGTTTGATTTATGAAAATATTTTTTTGTGTTTTGCTGCTGACGGCCGTCTTTTTGAGTCCGCTTTATGCGCAGAGTGGGCCGCGCACCACGCCGGAAATCGTTGCGCAAGCCGCCGCTGCGGGCGCACCGATTCCGCCGGGGCCGTTTGCGCCGACGTGGAATTCGCTCAAGATAAATTACACCGTGCCCGAGTGGTTTCGGAACGCGAAGTTTGGCATCTTCATGCACTGGGGCATTTACGCGGTGCCCGCCCATGCCAGCGAATGGTATGAAAAGCACATGTATGGCAACCCGGAAATCACGAAATGGCACACGGAACATTTCGGCTTGCCGGACAAATTCGGTTACAAGGATTTCATCCCGATGTTCACCTGCTCGAATTGGGATCCGAATGCGTGGGCGAAATTGTTCAGGCAGGCCGGCGCGAAAATCGTCATCCCCACCGCCGAACATCACGACGGCTTCGCGCTCTGGGACAGCGCGGTGAATCCGTGGAACGCGAAACAAATGGGACCGCACCGCGACCTCATTGACGATTTGTCAAAGGCTGTGCGCAAACAAGGGCTGAAATTTGGCGTCTCCAACCACGGCATCGAGCATTTTACCTTCATCCAGCCAACGCCCGGCGTGACCAATGACCTTTACGACACAAAGTGGAAGGATTTTTACAGCTTCGCCGACCGTAGCGACGCCGCGTGCGAAAAATTCCTCGAAAGCTGGGTCGCGCAAAACGAGGAGCTGATTGACAAGTATCAGCCGGACATCTTGTGGTTCGACAATGGCGTGAATGGCCGCGTGTTCGACGCGATCAAGCTGAAGGTCGCCGCGTATTACTACAATCGCGCGGCGACCTGGGGCAAGGAAGTTTCGCTCGAAACCAAGGACAGCGCCTACCTTGCGGGCAGCATCATGGACTTCGAGCGCCGCAGCCGTGCGCCGAAGGAAATGACGGACTTCGTGTGGGATGTGGACGAGCCGGTGCTCTACCGCTTTGGATACACGGAAGGTTCGCCCATCGCCTCCGCCGACGGCTGCGTGCGGCTGCTCGTTGAAAGCACCAGCAAAAACGGCGCGCTGCTGCTGAACATTTCGCCGAAAGCCGACGGCACCATTCCCGACGACCAGCAAAAACTGCTGCTGCAAATCGGCGCGTGGCTCGACGTGAACGGCGAGGCGATTCATGCCACGCGTCCGTGGACGCAATATGGCGAGGACAAAATCCGGTTCACCACCAAAGGTGATACGCTTTACGCCATTTCGCTTGGCTGGCCGACAAATGGAGTCACCCTCGCATCCCTTTCCACAACCAATTCCGGGATCGGAAAAATTTCCGGCGTCGAACTGTTCGGTCACAAGGGCAAATTGGAATTTTCACAAGACGAAACCGGGTTGAACATCAAGCTGCCTGCCGACAAGCCGTGTGATTACGCCTACAGCTTCAAAATTACCGGGCTGAAACTGAAATAAACTGAAATCCCAGCCGTTCGCACAACCAGTCGATGAAAAATATACTTTCCGTGACTCTCTTTGTCGGCATTTTTCCGATCATCGTTCCCTTGATGGCGCAAACGAACAGCCAAACCGTCAACAGCATCCCCGCCGCCAATCCGCTGACAGCGGCGTCGCAGAAAGTTGATCTGAAATTTTCCTTCGGCCCGCAACCGTTGCCCGGCTATACACGCGTGACACCCGATACGGCTTACAACGTGGAGCGCGGTTACGGATTTGATCTCGGCTCCAAAGTCACCGTGATTGATCGTGGCGGCAAAAAAGGCGACTACACCACCGGCCAAGACGGCAGGGCATTTTTCTTCTCAGCCAAATTGGCTCCCGGAGCTTACCGCGTGACGGTCACGCTCGGCGGCGCCGCAAGTGAATCAACCACGACCGTCAAATCCGAAACACGCCGGCTGATGCTCGAAGCGGTCCACGCCAAACCCGGCCAATTGCAAACGCGCACTTTTCTGGTTCATTTGCGGGTTCCGCAACTTCCCGATGGGACGACGGTGAGGTTCAAGCCGCGCGAGCGCGAGCCCATATTGGTTGTTCAATGGGATGATCAGACATCGGTAAAATTCACCGAGTTGGACTGGGATGAAAAACTCACCCTAGAATTCAGCGGCAGCCACGCGGCAGTTCGTTCAGTCGAGATCACCAATGCCAAAAATCCCGTCACGGTTTACCTCATCGGGGATTCCACCGTCACCGACCAAATGATGGAGCCGTGGGGCGCCTGGGGACAGATGTTGCCACGGTGGTTCAAACCGCCGGTGCTTATCGCCAATTACGCCGAATCCGGTGAAACGACGGCGAGTTTCATCGGCGAACGGCGCTGGGCCAAACTATTGAGTGAGATTCATGCGGGGGATTATGTTTTGATGCAATTCGGCATCAATGACCGGCGCATCCCGCTCGAACAATTCAAAAAATATTTCGTGCAGTTCATCGCAGATATCCGGCAGCACGGTGCCACGCCCGTGCTGGTCACTTCGCAGAACCTCCGGAAACTGGACGAAAATGGCAAATCGGTTCAAACGTTGGACGGTTATCCCGAAGCCATGCGGCAGGTTGCCAAGGAACAGAATGTGACGCTCATTGATTTGAACACGATGAGCATGCCATTTTATGAAGCCTTGGGGCCGGAGAAACTCCCAAAGGCCTTCGTGGATGGCACCCACCAGAACGATTACGGCAGTTATGAACTGGCGAAGTCCGTCGTGAACGGAATTGTCAAAGCCAAACTTCCCTTCGCCAAATATCTTGTCAAGGATTGGAAGCCTTTCGACCCGGCCCGGCCCGATCCGATGGAAGATTTCAAGCTGCCACCCGACCCGCAATTGGACCCGGCTCGTCCTGGTGTCCGCGGGGCAGCGCAAACAAACAGCGAATCAAGCGCGACGTCACCCGTCGTCAACTCGCCATCAACAGCTGTGACGAACGCGCCAGTAATTCAGCAGGAAAAGTCCAATGCCTTGAATTGAAATTGAGAGGCCGCGCGATTGCGCCTGGGTTTTCAAATCACGGGCGCTGGAATGCGGAATACGGCGAGGTAAACCCATTTATTGTTTTGCCGCGCGGCGAATGTTTTGTGTATTATTGGTCGCAAAAAATTAATCGCGCTGTGAGCCGCCATCTTTAATCGGGATGTGCCATGAGCATGTTCGACACATTCGGCAAAGCCACCGACACCTCCGGTCGGGAGGAAAACACGTTGCGAAAACTGAAGCGATTGAGCAAGGCGCTCCACCACGAAGAACCCGACCGCATCCCGGTCAGCGATTTTTTTTGGGGCGGATTCACCCAGCGCTGGCGCAAGGAACTCAGCCTGCCCGACGACGCGAATCCGTATTACCACTATGACCTCGACTTGATCGTCACCGTGCCGAACATGGACCCGTGGATTCGTCCGTTCGAGACGCTCAAAGAGGATGCCGAAGAAGTCGTGGTGAAGACCGGTTTTGGGGCGGTCATGCATAAACATTTCGAGTTTCCCATGCCGGAGATGCGGGCATGGGAGATGGACACGTTTGATAAACTGGAGCGCTGTAACTTTGACGACCCGCGCGACCGGCGGCGCTTTTTAGCGGCGGGTGACAACCAGATCGCTGGCGTGGGCGATGGCTTCGAGCGCAATTCGCCAGCGTGGATTGACACCGTGAAATCGCTGCGACCGGATTTTCCCGTCTTCGGCAGCATGATTGAAGTGAGCGAATGTCTTACGCGGCTCATCGGCCAGCAAAACGCCATGCTCTGGATGGGAGAGGAACCGGAGCGCATGGGCGCGATCATCAACCGCATTGGCGCGCATTATCTCGAATGCNNGAATACGCCCACGCGAACGGCCTGCCGGTGATTTACCACGGTTGCGGCAACTGCAAGACGATCTTCCAGGATTACATTGACATGAAGATTGACGGCTACAACCCGCTCGAAGCCAAGGCCGGAATGGATGTGGTGGAATTGCGCCGCCAATACGGCCACGGCATGGGTTTCTGCGGCAACAGCAACGTGCAGATTTGGGAAAGTGGTGACCGCGATACCATCCGCCGCGAGGTGTTGCGCAAGCTGAACGCCGCGAAGGGCGGTGGCTATATTTTCATGTCCGATCACTCGGTCAGCAGCGCTGTCTCCGGTCGCACGTATGATTACATCGTGAAGCTGGTGCGCGAGTTCGGAAATTATCCGATCCGCCTGCCGGCGGAATTTGAAGAAACGGTTCAATCCAAAACCCGCTTATGAAACGCTACGGTTCAATCATCGGCCTCCGCGCCGAAAAGCTTGAAGAATACAAAAAACTTCACGCCGCCGTCTGGCCGGACGTGTTGAAGATGATCAAGCAATGCCACATCCGGAACTACTCGATTTACCTCCGGAAACTGCCCGATGGCCGGCATTATCTGTTCAGTTATTTTGAATACTCCGGAAAGGACTTCGCCGCCGACATGGCAGACATGGCCGCCGATCCGGTCACGCAAGAATGGTGGGCGGTCTGCAAACCCTGCCAGCAACCGCTCCCCGACCGCGCACCCAGTGAATGGTGGACCGACATGACAGAAGTTTTTCATCTGGATTGAACTGCTGCAAACCGCAATCTTGAGAGAATTATGGCCGACTTGAAACAACTCCACGATGCCGTCCTGAACGGCGACGCCAAGACCGCCAAGGCGGTCACCGAAGCCGCGCTTGCCGAAAAGGTCGAGCCGATGAAGCTCGTCCAGGAATACATGATGCCCGCGATGGCCGAAGTGGGCCGGCGCTTCGAATGCGACGAATATTTCGTTCCCGAACTGTTGCTCGCCGCCCGCGCGATGAAGGCGTCACTCGAACTCGTGCGCCCGCTGCTCGCTGCCAAAGGCACGCGACCGGTCGGGCGCGTCGCCGTCGGCACCGTCAAGGGCGATTTGCACGACATCGGCAAAAATCTGGTTGCCGCCATGCTGGAAGGCGGTGGTTACGAAATCATTGATTTGGGCGTGAACGTGACGCCGGAACAATTCATCGCCGCCGTGAAGGAAAAAGGCGCAAATATCATCGCCATGTCCGCGTTGTTGACCACCACCGTGTCTTCAATGAAAACCACCGTGGACGCGCTCAAGCAGGCGGGCGTGCGTGAACAGGTGAAAATTCTCGTGGGCGGCGCGCCCGTTACGCAAAAATACGCGGACGAAATCGGCGCGGACGGTTTCAGCGAGAGCGCGGCCGGCGCGGTGGCCGCCGCCAGGAAAGCCGTTGGAGCCTGACGTGGCCGCCAATTCTTTTCACCGGCTCGTGCTGGGATCAAGCCGGCGGCTGGCAATGCCGATTGCGGTCTACCCCGGCCTTGCGCTTACCGGTGCGAAAGTGAGCGACATCGTCACAAATCCACAAGTGCAATTCGAGACGCAGCTTGCTTTGCACGAAAGATACAGAACACCATTCGTTTTGTCGGCAATGGATTTGAGCGTCGAGGCCGAGGCGTTTGGCTGCGCGATTTATAAGACGGAAACCGAAATTCCATCGGTCGTTGGCCGGCTCGTCACCAATCGTGAGCACGCCGAAAAACTTTGCGTTCCGCAGCCCGGCGACAAACGCACTGCCGTTTATCTTGAAACTGTCCGCCGCCTGCGCCAGTTGCCGGACCAGCCGCTGGTCATAGGCGGCTGCATCGGCCCGTTCTCGCTGGCCGCCCGGCTTGTCGGCGTGAGTGAGGCGATGGAAATGACCGTGACCGAACCGGAATTGATGCGCTTGCTGCTGGAAAAATGCGCCACTTTCCTGACTGCTTATCTTCGCGCCTTCCGCCAAGCGGGTGCTGACGGCGTAATCATGGCGGAACCAGCGGCAGGCCTGTTGTCACCACGCAGCCTGTCACAATTCTCTTCAGCCTACATCAAACCCATCGGCGAGGCGATGGCTGACGAACGCTTCGCCATCATTCTGCACAACTGCGCCGCCAAAATTTTACATCTGCCATCGGTGCTGGAAACCGGACTGAAGATTTTTCACTTCGGCGCGCCGATGGATATAGCCGCCGCGCTGGACCAGGTTCCCGCAGATGTTGTGTTGTGCGGCAACCTCGACCCTGCCGGAGTCTTTGTCCACCTGCCGCCCGCGGAAATCAGCTCGCGCGTGCGTGCGTTGCTCGCAGCAACGTCGGCCCATCGGAATTTTGTGTTGTCCTCTGGCTGCGACTTGCCATCAACGGTGCCACTTGCCAGCTTGGATGCCTTTTGCGTTGCGTTGAAACAACCCTGATGACTGCGACCGTCAAATACTGTTATGCCATAGTGTCGTATTTCAATTTGCGACGCGAAATGGTTACGCATCTTCAGGCACAAATAGCTTTTATTTTTCCGCTCGTTGCGATTTTCCAGGTGCCGCAAAATGTTTTAAACTTTGTTTCGCCACTCACTCAATTTTGTCAGCATCATGGCAACATAAATCCATGACTGCCATCACTCCCAATCCGCTGCTCGACGTCGGGTTCCACTCGGTCGGCGCGGCCTTCGCGGCCAATTGTTATTCGCCGCAAAAGTATGTGAAGCGGTGGTCGTGGGAAATCTACTGGCTCGCCCAGGCTTCGTGGTGCTGGCTGCTCTGGCCGCTTATCGGCGCGTGGTTGACCATCCCGAACCTGGGCGCGGTTCTTTCGGATGCACCCAAAAACGCGATGTTGCTTTCGTTTCTTTTCGGCGTGGCCTACGGCGTTGGCGGCATGGCGTTCAACGTCTCCATCCGATACATCGGATTTTCCCTGACGTATTCCATCGCGGTCGGCCTATCGAGCATTCTGGGAACGCTCGTGCCGCCGCTGGTGCATGGACAATTTCACGAAATCGTCTCACGCACCGGTTCAGGCTGGGTGATGGGTGGCGTGGTGGCAGGCGCGGCGGGCATCGCCATGTGCGGCGTGGCGGGGCATTTCAAGGAACGCGACCTCGACGCGCGCCGGGGAACGCACGCCGGTTTTTCATTGGCGAAAGGCTTGGTGCTCTCCCTGCTAGCGGGCGTGCTCTCGGCGGTTTACGGGTTCGCGCTCGACGTGGCAAATCCGATTGCGGACGTGGCGGAGCAGCACGGCGCGGGCATCTGGAAAGGCAACGTCGCCTACATGTTTGCAAACACCGGCGCGTTCGTGACGTCCTTCATTTACTGCGCGTGGCTGATGCGGAAGAACAAATCGTCCGGCGAATTCACGCAATTGCGTTCCGGCGAAACCGGCGGCAGCCTGATGGCGAATTACCTCCTCGCATTCCTGACCGGCTCGCTGTGGTATGGCCAGTTTTTCTTTTACAACCTCGGCCATGTGCGGCTGGGCAAGGACTATGCGTTTTCGAGTTGGGCCATTCACATGATCATGCTCGTGCTGATCAGCAACGCCGTGGCGATTGTGTTCAGGGAATGGAAAGGGTGCGGAGGGCGCACTAAATCAACTATCGGTTTTGGCCTCGTGGTGTTGTGTGCCGCGGTTTTGTTTTTGACCTACGGCAACTATCTGGGGTCGCCGCCGAAGTGAATCTTGACAAGCACTGCTGGAAAGAAGTCAGAGTTATGCCTGTGCAACCGACCAAACGCGATTACAGCCTCATCGGCAAGGACAGCAAACATGCCGAAGAAATGGGACTGACCTCGGCGGAATGGTATGCCTGTCCCATCCCGCGCAAACGGCTCAAGGAATTGATGCAGCGCAAAGATGGCCCGGCCATCCGCGACACGCTGCTCTGGTTCGCGCTGCTCGGCCTCACGGGCTGGCTCGGCTGGCATTTTCTGGGGCACGTGGTGGTGCGTTCCGGCGTTCATCGTCTATGGCGTGCTGCATTGTTCCTGCTCGGATTCGCGCTGGCACGAGTGCGGCCATCGCACGGCGTTCAAGACGACTTGGATGAACGACGTGGTTTATGAAATGGCGCCGTTCATGGTGCTGCGCCAATCCACGCCATGGCGCTGGAGCCACACGCGGCATCACACCGATACGATTATCGTCGGACGCGACCCGGAAATTGCCGTGCCGCGGCCGCCGGACATTTCGGGAATTATTCTCGGTTTCTTCAGCCTGAAAAGCGGGCCGAAGGAATACAAAAAAATCATCCAGCACTGTTTCAGCCAACTTACGGCGGAGGAGAAGACTTACACTCCCGAAATGGAATACGGCAAAGTTTTTTGGACCGTGCGGATTTGGGCTTTGATTTATGCCGCCGTCATCGCGTGGGCCATTGCAATTCACAGCATTTTGCCGTTGATGCTCATCGGCCTGCCGTTGTTATACGGCGCGTGGCTGCTGGTCATTTTCGGCATCACCCAACACGCCGGCCTGGCCGAGGATGTGCTTGACCATCGCCTCAATTGCCGGACGGTTTACATGAATCCGATTTTCCGGTTTGTCTATTGGAACATGAATTATCACCTCGAACACCACATGTTCCCGATGGTGCCGTATCACGCACTGCCGGCACTGCACGCGGAAATGAAGGCCGACACGCCGAAGCCTTACAACAGCCTCATCGAAGCCTACCGCGAAATCATTCCCGCGATTTTGCGGCAGGTGAAAGACCCGGCTTACCACGTCAAACGCGAATTGCCGCCGGGCACGAAACCGTTTCCGACTTCGATTTCGGCGGCGCAAGCGACACATTAAAATTTCAACTCAACCAGCCAAAAATAAAAATGAGTGACGGCTGGATCAAAGCGTGCAAGACCAGCGACATCGAACCGGAAGACGTGATTCGATTCGATCATGGCGATCACACGTTTGCGATTTACCGGACGAGCGACAACAAATTTTATGCGACCGACGGATTATGCACCCATCAGAAGGTGCATTTGTCCGGCGGTTTCGTGATGGACCACCTCATCGAATGTCCCAAGCACAATGGCCGTTTTGATTTCACCAACGGCCACGCCCAGGGCGCGCCGGTTTGTCTAGCGTTGAAAACTTATCCGACCAAAGTGGAGGGCGACGAAGTTTTCATCCAACTCGCCGGAAAATTTTGCGATGACATTTTATATTTCCGCTCGGTCTGGGGTTTGGACGACTTTGCCACCATTGAGGACAAGTTCAAGAAAATCAAAAGCGGAGGCTTTGACGGCGTTGAACTGGATGTCCCGCTCGATGTGGAAACCTGCAAACGCGCGCGGCAGTCGCTGGATGAGCTGGGTCTGGCTGTCGTCGCGCAGCAATGGCGCACGAGTGGCAAAACCGTGGCCGAGCATCAAGCCGGCTTCGCGCAGCAATACGAGCGCGCGCTGTTGCTCAAGCCGCTTTATCTGAATTCACACACGGGCTGCGACCATTTTACGCTAGAGGAAAACCTCGCCATCTTCGACTACACGAACGGACTCGCGGCAAAACATGGCGTGCCGGTCTATCACGAGACGCATCGTGGCCGCGCGTTGTTCAGCGCGCCAGCGACGATGCAATTTCTCGATGCGCGGCCGGAATTGAAACTCGTCGCGGATTTTTCACACTGGTGCTGCGTGCATGAATCGCTGCTCGCTGATCAGGCGGAACGCGTCGAGCACGCGACGAAGAACACTTATGTCATCCACGCCCGCGTCGGCCACGCGGAAGGCCCGCAGATTCCTGACCCGCGCGATGCGTTCTGGCAGCCGAATTTGGAGGCGCATCTTGCGTGGTGGAAAAGAATTGCCCCGCACCGCCGCGCCGAGGGTTGCGCAATATTGCCGGTTTGCCCGGAATTCGGCCCGGCGCCTTACATGACGCTCTTGCCGCATACGCGCAAACCGATTGCCGATTTGTGGGAAGTCAATTGTTTCATGCGCGATTGGTTGAGGAAAAATCTGTGAAACCAGCGTGGCAATTCAGGTGGGCTTTGGTAATAATCGCGTAGTTCACTTAAGTAAAACGCTGGATAGACGTGATCGTCCCTAGCGGATGGAGATGAAAAAAATCACGACAACTTTGGCGGCGATTTTCCTGCTGTTCGCAGGGAATAATCCCTCACGCGCTTCTGATTTCGCCTTTGGCGCGGATCTGTCATTTTTGAAGCAGGCGGAGGATCGCGGAACCGTTTTCAAGGATGGCACGAACGCAATGCCCGGCCTGCAGATCTTCAAAAATCACGGCTACAACTGGATTCGCCTGCGCATTTTCGTCGAACCAGTTGGCGGCAATCTGCCGAATAACCTCGCCTACTCGCTTGCCGAGGCCAAGGATGCGAAGAAGCTCGGTTACAAATTCCTGCTCGATTTTCACTACGCCAGCTCGTGGGCCGATCCGGGCAAGCAGCCGACGCCGAAAGCATGGAAAACCGTGTCGCACAAGGAACGGGTGAAAAAAGTTTTTGAATACTCGCGTGACACCATCGCCGCGTTCTGCGACGCAGGGGTGTTGCCGGACATGGTGGAGGTCGGCAACGAGGTCACGCATGGGATGTTGTGGCCGGACGGCAAGCTGCCGGATAATTGGAAAAACTTCACTGATTACATCCGCGCGGGAATCAAGGGGGTTGGCGCCGGAAGCGGCACAAATTCGCACCCGAAAATCCTGATACACATTGACCAGGGCGGCAGCATCGCCAAGACGAAATACTTTTTCGACAATTTGAACCGTTACAAGATTCCCTACGATGTCATCGGCTTTTCCTATTATCCGTGGTGGCACGGCACGCTGATGGACTTGCGTAACAATCTGGCGTTCACGGCAAACACATACCACAAAGACATCATCGTTGTGGAGACGGCCTACAACTGGAGGCCGGCACGTGAATCCGCCGACCGGGTCGGGCCATTCCCCGAAACGCCCGAAGGCCAGCGCGAATTTCTCGACGAACTGACGCGCGTGGCGCTCAACACACCAGATCAACGTTGCAGGGGCATTTTCTGGTGGGAACCGGCGGTGGGCAATCGCGGTGGCCTCGTCTCGCGCAGTTTTTTTGATGAAAATGGAAACTCTCTGCCGGTCATTTCCGTCTTTGATAAATACACCAAGCCGGCACCGAGAGTGGGCGGCCAGTGATTTAGACGCCGCTGGAATGGATTTATCGGAAAAAACCGATGTAAAGCCGCCACGATTTTTGACGTGGCTGGCGGCCTTGATTATTTCCGGAGTGCTGCCGGTTCATGCGGCAGATATGTTTGTCTATTTCGGCACGCATCGTTCCGGGACGAACATCGGCTTCTCGCTCGCGCATTTCGACACCGACACCGGCGTGCTGACCAAGCCGGAATTCCTCATCCACTCGCCCGCGCCAGCGTATTTCGTGATTCATCCCGATGGTTTGCATCTTTATACCTGCAATTCCGGCAGCCCCGGCGCGGTGTCCACCTACGAAATCGAACCACACACCGGCCAGCTCAAATTCCTTAACCGCGTTCCGGCAGGCGGCACCGACACGAGCTACGTCAGCCTCGACCAGACCGGGCATTATGTGCTCGCCGCGAATTATTCCGGTGGCAACATCGCCGTCTTCGCCATCAAGCCCGACGGCAGCATCGGCGAACGCACCGCTTTTGCGCAGCACACCGGCAGCAGCGTGAATCCGCAGCGGCAGACTCATGCCTACGCCCACTCCATCATCACCGACCCATCTAACCGTTTCGCACTCGTCGCCGACCTCGGCTTGGACAAGGTCTTTGTCTATCGCTTCAGTGAAAAGGACGGCTCGCTCACGCCAAATGGTGCGCCGTTCGTCACCATCAAACCCGGCTCCGGCCCGCGCCATGTGAAATTCCATCCGAACGGTCGCTGGGTTTATGTCATCAGCGAAATCGCCAGCACTGTCACCGTATTCAACTGGGATTCCACCAACGGCACGCTCACTGAATTCCAAACTGTCTCGGCGTTGCCTGCCGATTTCAAGGGCACGAACACCAGCGCGGAAATTGTGGTGCATCCGAACGGAAAATTTCTCTATGCCTCCAATCGCGGCGACGACAGCCTGGCCGTCTTTGCGATTGATCCGGCAACGGGGCGGCTGACACCCGTCGAACATGTTCCCAGCGGCGGCAAGACGCCGCGCAATTTCGCTTTTGACCCCACGGGCAAATGGATCATCTGCTCCAATCATGGCAGCGACAACGCGTTCGTTTTCCGCGTGGATGAAAACACGGGCAAGCTCACCCAGACCGGCGAGCCTGTTTCGGTGCCGTATCCCTTTTGCGAGAGGTTTTTGCCGGTCCGATGACGGTGCGTATGTGTAGAATGATCACCCGGCTTGGAATTAAATCTTCATGAAACGAAATCTTCTGCATGCCGTTTTGCCGATTTGTCTCCTGCTTTCCGCGCTGGTGGCGTCAGCGCAAACGAACAACCCGATGGCCGAAGGCGGAAACGATCCCAGAGGTTACGACATGGCACCCGAAACGAACCTGAAAGTGGTCGAGGCCGCCGTCGCCATGATTCCAACGAAACTTCCGCCGGGGCCGTTCCAGCCAACGTGGGATTCGCTCAAAGAAAATTACAAGGTGCCGCAGTGGTTCATCGGCGCGAAGTTCGGTCTCTTCATGCACTGGGGGCTTTATTCCGTGCCAGCGCATCACAACGAGTGGTATGAAAAACACATGTATACCGACGGCGCCGACGGGCAGTGGCATGTCGAACACTACGGTCCGCAGGACAAGTTCGGCTACAAGGATTTCATTCCGATGTTCACCTGCTCGAATTGGAACCCCATCGCGTGGGCGGAATTGTTCAAGAAATCCGGCGCGAGGTTCGTTGTCCCGACGGCGGAGCATCACGAAAACTTCGCGCTATGGGACAGTGCCGTGACGCCGTTCAACGCCGTGAAAATGGGGCCGCATCGTGACCTTATCGGCGACCTTTCCAAGGCCGTGCGCAAGCAGGGATTGAAATTCGGCGTGTCCAATCACGGCATCGAAAATTTCCAGTTCAACAATCCGCCCGCTGACATGGCCGCCAAAATGAAGGCCGAGCAGGCCGACCTTTACGATCCGAAGTGGGCTGATTTCTACAACGTGGCCGATCGCAGCGACGCGGCGTGCGAACGGTTCCTGACCAACTGGTTTGCGCGCAACGTCGAGCTGATTGACAAATACCGGCCCGACATGCTGTGGTTCGACAACGGCGTGGACCAGCGCTACCTTGACCCGCTGAAGCTGCGCGTGGCTGCCTATTACTACAATCGCGCGATGAAGTGGGGCAAGCAGGTTTCCATCAGCACCAAGAAAGCCGCCTACGCACCGAGCAACGACAACATCGAAACCATCGGCTCCATCATTGATTTTGAAAAAATCGGCACGCGCTCTCCGTCCGGCATCCGCACCGGCGAGTGGCAGGTGGATCATCCGATTGGCAGCACGTGGGGTTACACGAGCGACGAGCGGTTTTCCGGCCCAGGCGCGATCATCAACGCACTCGCCGACACCGTCAGCAAAAACGGCACGCTGCTGCTGAACCTTTCGCCGAAAGCCGACGGCATATTTCCGCCGGAGATCACCAGCACGCTCTTGGGAGTAGGCCAATGGCTCGGCGTCAACGGCGAGGCAATTTACGACACACATAACTGGATCAAGTTTGGCGAAGGCGGCGGGCGCGGGCAGCCGGGCTTGAACATCCGCTTCACCGTCAAAGGCGACGCGCTTTACGCCATCATCCTCGGACAATGGCCCGGCGAAGCGGCGGTCATCACCTCGTTGACAACAACCAATTCCCCCGTCGGAAAAATCAAAAGGTTGTCCTTGCTTGGCAGCAAGCGCAAATTGCAGTTCACGCAGGACGACACCGGACTGAAAGTGAAGCTTCCCACCACTGCGCCCTGCAAATATGCGTATGTCCTCAAAATCACCGGCCTGAAAATGAACCCGCCGACGTGGACAAAATCGGGAAATCCGCAGTTGCAACCCGGCATCGCTGGAAATTAGAATCCAAAGCAACAGCACAAGAAGGATGAACATGAGAAACCAAACAAACAAGGAGTTGCTGCGTTTTTTGAACTGGCCGGCAGCCATGATTATTCTCGGATTGCTGTCGTTGACCGGTTGTGTGCAGCCCAAGCAACAAACGACAACCAAGACAATAGCAACAAATCTTGTGATGCCTCCGGCGACGAATGCCCCAGCACGCCCCCAACGCGTGGAAAATCTGCCGGCCAACCCGAATCTGCCATCGCTGTTTCTCATTGGTGATTCGACCGTGCGAAATGGACAGGGCAATGGCGCGGGAGGGCAATGGGGCTGGGGCGATGAGATCGCGCCGTTCTTCGACACGGGCAAAATCAACGTCGTGAATCGCGCGCTGGGCGGGACGACCGGCCGCACGTATTACCGGGACCTGTGGCCGCGCGTGCTGGCGATGTTAAAACCCGGCGATTTTGTCATCATGCAATTCGGCACCAACGGCGGGGCGGTCAACGACGCATCGCGCGCACGCGGCGAACTTCATGGCATCGGCGACGAAACGCAGGACATCACCAATCTGGTAACGGGAAAATTCGAGGTCGTCCACACTTTCGGCTGGTATGAAAAGCAGATGATCGCGGATGCCCGGAGCAAAGGCGCGACGCCGATGGTCTGCTCTTTGGTTCCGCGCAACAGTTGGCGGACCAACGGCATGGCGGCGCGCAACGGTGCCAACAGTGCTACCGGCTGGGCGAGGCAGGCCGCCGAGTCCGTGAACGTCCCCTTCCTCGACATCAACGAAATCATCGCGCGCCAGTATGACGAACTGGGACGGGAAAAGGTGAATGCCTTGTTCGTCGCGGGAGCCGGACCGCACACAAGTCTCGCCGGGGCGCAGACAAATGCAGCGTGCATCATCTCCACGCTCAAGGGGCTTAAGGAAGACCCGCTCGCGAAATACTTTTCAGCAAACGCGGATGGCGTCCTGTCCGCCGACTTGAGCCAACCCGCTCCCACACCCGCCGTTCCCGCACCGGACAATATCCAAGTGAGATGATTTTATGAAAGCACGCCTGGCAATTCTCGCATTCGCTTTCGCCGCCGGATTTCTTATCGCCGCCGAGGATGAACGTCCCGTGGTGGATGCCTCGAAAGTGCCCGTTGAAACGGTCACCAACAATGCGCTGCCCACCTTTCACATTGTCGGCGATTCGACCGTGCGTAGCGGCGGCTCCGGCGTCGGATTGTGGGGCTGGGGCGAACGCATCAAGCCGTATTTTGACACCAACAAAATCAACGTCGTCAACAATGCCATCGCCGGCCGCAGCGCGCGCACTTATTCCACCGAGGGCCGCTGGCAAAGAGTGTTGGACTCGCTCAAGCCCGGCGACGTTGTCATCTTCCAGTTCGGCACCAACGACGGCGGCCAAATCGGCGATCCGGCGAGCAAGCATCGCGCGGACGGCAAGGGCATCGGCGACGAAACCGTGGAGGACACCATGCCCGACGGCACCAAGGAACTCGTTCACACCTTCGGCTGGTATATGGCGGACTTCGTCACTAGCGGGCAAGCGAAGGGCGCGACCGTCATCCTGGCCTCGCCAATTCCGCACAAGCAGCATTCGGAAACCGACCGCGATTTCGCGAACATCGCCCAGTGGGACTCGGAGGTTGCCAAGGCCCACAACGCGCTTTACTTCGACCTCACCATGGTCATCACCGCCGCCTACAAAAAGGCCGGCCATGACAAGGTGGAAATTTACTTTGCCGACAAGGGCACACACACCACGGACATCGGCGCTCAACTTAACGCGGCGTGCGTCATCGCGGGATTGAAAAGCCTCACGAACGACCCGTTGGCGCCTTATTTTTCCGAAAAGGCGAAGGACATCGAGCCTTACCAGCCAGACGCAACAACTGAAATCATCAACCAATGAATCCACCATGAACCCCATCCGTCGTCTTGCCGCCCGCATTGTCCTTCCCGTCATCATCGCGGCCCTGGCCGTCGCGAGTCCGGCGGCACGCGCACAGACCGATTTCAAATTTGTGTTCGGCAGCAAGTCTGAGCGCGGTTGGACCCAGATTTCACCGACCAATTTATATTCCGCTGAAACCGGTTACGGCTTCGAGCCGGGCGCGGAAGTGTCGGCGCCGGCCAGCGGCAACTACGTTGCGAGCGACAAGCCGTTTTATTTTTCCGCCAAGGTGCCGGAGGGAAATTACAAGGTCACCGCCCTTTTTGGCGACGGGACCAACGAATCCGTCGTGACCGTGAAGGCCGAGCTGCGGCGGCTAATGCTGGAAAAAGTTCCCGTCGCGCCGGGAACCAAAGTGTCGCGCACGTTCATCGTCAACATCCGCACACCAATGATTTCCGAAAGCAACCACGTGCATTTGAAGCCGCGCGAACAAGCGAGCGAAATCTGGGCCTGGGACGAAAAACTGACTTTGGAATTCAACGGCACACATCCCTGTCTCCGGGGGCTGGAAATTGAAAAAGCCGCCGTGCCCACGGTTTTCCTGATGGGCGACTCGACGGTTTGCGACCAGCCCGCCGAACCGTGGAACAGTTGGGGCCAGATGCTGCCGCGCTTTTTTAAACCGGAAATCGCCGTGGCCAATCACTCCGAGTCCGGCGAAACCGTCGCCGATTCCCTGCGCGCGCAGCGGCTTGAAAAGATTTTCAGCCTGCTGAAACCGGGCGATTACCTGTTTGTCCAGTTCGGCCACAACGACATGAAATCGCGCGCGACGAATGCGTTGGAATCTTACAAGGCCGATCTGAAAAAAGTGGTGGAGCGCACGCGCTCGCTCGGCGGCACGCCGGTGCTGGTGACCTCGATGGAGCGCAAGAACGGCCTGGAAGCGCCCACGCTCATGGGTTATCCCGACGCCATGCGCGAAGTGGCGAAAGATGAGAACTGCGCGCTGATTGACCTGAACGCCATGAGCCTGGTTTTCTACAAAGCGCTCGGCGCTGACCTTGACAAGGCGTTTCAGGACGGCACACACCACAACAACTTCGGCAGCTACGAACTCGCGCAATGCGTTGTCGAGGGCATCAAGCAGGACAAGCTGCCGCTGGCGAAATTCTTCGTGGCCGACTTCAAGGGTTTTGACCCGGCGCATCCGGATTCCCTCGCGGATTTCCAAATGCCCGTCAGCCCGGTCAGGTCCAGCGAGAAGCCGTTGGGGAATTGAGCCTCGGATTACATGGATTGATTAGACGCAAAGCCGCAAAGACGGGAGTGTTTAACCACGGATAAACACGGATTCGAAACCGCGAAATACACGAAACAAACGAACGGGATCTCAGAATTTTTTTCAGCCTTGAGCCTTCAGCCTTGAGCCTTTTTCCCCTGACGCGCATACCTGGCGTGAGCGGCGGCAAACTCACCGGCAGCGAGGGCGCCCATGATGGAGATTTCGCCAGCGAGGGCGGTGACGGTGCAAATCTCGGCGAATTTGCGGGCCGTCCCTTCGCCCACACAACCCAGCATGGCCAGACATTCATGGGCCGTCGGCAGATGAGTTCCGCCACCAACGGTCCCGACAATGACGTTCGGCAACGTGACTGAGGCGTAAAGGTCTCCCTGCTCGGTGATGTCCATGTCGGTCAGGCCCGTGGAAGCTTCCGAAACACAGGCGGCGTCCTGGCCGCAGGCGATAAACATGGCCGCCAGCGCATTGGCATAGTGGCCCTGAACGCCAATGGATCCGCTCTGGGTTCCGCCCAGCAAGGCAGCGTGGCCGTATTGAATCATCTGGAGCGGCGTCACGTGGATGATCTTCTTCAGGAGCGCCGCCGGGATGACCACCTCGGCAATCACCTTCTTCCCGCGGGCGGACAGGAAAGAAAGCATGGTGGCCTTTTTATCACCGGACATGTTGCCCTCCACATACCATTGCATCGGCTTCACCGGCGCTTCCTCGACGAGGTAACGGCAGAGTGCATCGGTGGCGATGGTGACCATGTTCTGTCCCGACGCATCGCCGGTCTGGTAATCAAACCCGAGAAAAAGATTCCGGCCGGCCAACGCGCTCCGGAGCTCCACGAACTTGCAGTGGCCCGACGTTTTGGAAATGCGCTCCTGAAAAGTTGCCGATTCCTGCATGGCGAACTCCAGAAAGAAACAGGCATCAAAGGTGGACTTGAAAACGAAACACGGCGCCCGTGAAATGGTTTCCGTCAGGCACATGGCTGCCGCGCCGCCCGCATGACTGATGACATAGGCGCCCCGGTGATAGGACGCCACGAGGGCGCCTTCATTGGTCGCCATGGGAACAATAAAGTCGCCGTGGGCTTCAACGCCGTTGATTCGCAGCGGGCCAATCACGGCCACCGGCACCTGGGCAAACCCGACGAGATTCTCAATGTTGTTGGCGAGCGTTTCCGGGGCCGGTTGCCCGGCTTCGCCAGCCAGACAATCCACGGAAATTCCCAGTTGTTTGAGAAAGCCCTGTCGTTTCTCAAGCCCGGCGGCGGTATGGTCATTGCACAGAGGCATCCGGTCNNATTTAAGCAGATTGAGCATGAGAGTCAGGTCACCATTTTGTCATGCAGTTAATTTTGAGTATGATTTGAAAACAACTACAAATCATCTTTTCTTTCTTGGGATCTGGCGAAATCCGGGGAGAAAGTAGCGCGCGTGAAAGTCCCGATTTTGATTTTTCAACCACTCATGATGCGAGTGACTCTTGGAACTTTTTTTTAGATATTCGTCTAGCAATTGGAAGCCTGCGTGAACATGACCCGAATCGCAATAAATGCCTACGACCTCGACCATGGCGGCTAAAGTTTCCGGGTGCTGATCTCCGGAAAGTGCTTTCCGCATTGCCAATGCCTCAAGCGCAAACTCCAAGGCTCTCTTTAGATCCCTCAGTCCGTAATATGCAAACGCGATGCTTTTGAGCACTGCGGCCTTGATCGGACTGCGGATACCGAATAGTTCGTTTGAGATCGTCAAGGCTTTTTCTTCACATTGAAGCGCACGAGAATGGTTACCAAGAGCTGCATAAACATTTCCGACGCCGCAATCATCAGGAGATTTGAAGAATGCAACTGTCCTCTCCTGTTTAAGGCGCTCCTTTAGCTTTTGCAGTTTGTCAGCAGCTTCGATTTCGACCTGGGCAATTTTCAAAGGATGCTCTTTGTCGATCAGGAAAATAAGTCGCGGGATGCCTCGTTTCACAGCACGGTCATATTCCATTTCTGTGACTGAAGCTTCGTGTCCTTTGGGAACATAGCCGTAGCGATGCGCAAACACCCCGATATAAATTTCTGCGTCATCAACTTTCTTTAGAGAGGCGGTAACTCCGTCAGCATCAATTGCGGGCCAATACTCCATCATGCTCGGCATGACCCCTTGGCGTAAACAAGCATCCCTGACCTTTTCTCTCTGTTCAGGAAGATCACGGACAGTGCTATGGATCATCGCGATTCTTATTTCTGCCATGGGAAACAAGGTGTTAAGAGGCAGAAGAAGGGTCTATCCATCTGCATCATCATTTGTCCTCCACGATTTTGATTTCGGCGGGGGGTGAGGGCGCCTGCATGCCGAAGCCGCAGCGGCGGCAGGTAAAGGCTGCGTAAAAGAGTTTCACTCTCACGCAGCGGGCTGTCGCAGCGTTTGGTATGGCATCTGATTTTTTTCGCCATGAAGCGAGTGTGCGCCGGAAATGGGGCGGAGGCAAGATTTAGAAAAAAGCTGAAACGCTGAAATCCTGAAATGCTGAAATCTGTGTCCATCCGTGGTTAGAGTTGAAAAGCGGAAAGTGGGTTTTCAGACAGAAACCCCTTTACTGCAATTGCAGCAGGTAAAAATTTTGCGCGTTGGTGCCGGCAGCGTTGGTGAAGTTGAAATTGCCGTTGTTGTCGAACTGGTTCGTCAATAGTCGTGCCCAGTTGGAAACCGGCGTGGCAATGTTCGTCGTGCCAAGCAGATAAAAATTCGCGTTGGCGACGCCGCCCGCGCCACTCAAACCGAGGCCACTGCCCGAAACGGAAATCGTGCCGATGACCGGCCTGGTGGCGATGATGACAGAGAGCGTGCCGCTGGTGTTGATGGAATTGGTGTTCCAGCCGAGTCCGGCGGGCAGTGATGGCAAAATCAATTTCGCAAACGCGCCGCTGTAACTCGCGGCATTGAACAGTTTGAAACTGTCGCCGTTGGTCAACGCCGTCACGCCGATGTTGGTGACGATGAGCATGCCGCCATTGGTCAGCGCACCGAAAACTTTAACGACGTCATTGGTTGGCGGCGATTTGCTGATTTCAAAAATGTTAGTGCATGGGAGTGCGTCGAATCCGGAAAACATCGTCAGCGAATTGCTGAACGTCAGGGTGCCAATGCCGTTCGTGCCGGGCGAAAGTTTCGAGGCCGCGCCGACGAAGAAGTTTCCTTTCACAGAACCGTTGCCGGAAATCATTTTGCCGCCGGCCAGTATCATCATGCCGTTGACCGTTCCGCTCACGTCGAGCAGCGCGTCGGCAGATATGATGATGTTCGACGAGGCTGCGATTGCGCCGGAATTGGTCAATGCCAGTGTTCCTGCCTCAATCATCGTCGCACCGGTGTAACTGTGTGTCTTGCTCAACGTCAGCCGGCCCGCGCCGCGCTTCGCCAGATTTCCCGGGCCGCTGATGATGCCGAAATTGGCGTCGGTGATGAAGTCGGAGCGGTTGAAGGCCAGCGTGGCATTGTCCGTGACGTTGCCCGTGCCGAGCGTGCCGGTGGTGCCGCCACTGCCGATCTGCAGCGTGCCGCCGCTGATGGTCGTCGTGCCGGTGTGCGTTATGTTCGTGCCGGTCCATGTCCAGGTGCCCGTGCCGACCTTGATAAATCCGATGCCATTGTAAGTATTGCCCGCAAACGTCGCACTTGTGTTCAGGCCGCCGACGCTCCAGTTCACCGCAGACCCGTCGTTGCCGCCGGGCGCGGAAGCGCTGCAACCGATCGCGCCGGAAAGTTCGCCGATGGAAATCGTCGGCGTGCAGCCGACCCGGTTCTGCAAACTCACGAGCGCGGCAAGGTTCATTTTTGCGTTCGGATAACCGGCGGAATTGTTGCAGCGGAAATTGCCGCCGTCGCCGTCGTTGATGACGTTGATCTGGCCGGTGAATGCGGACCAATTGCCGCTGAAATCTGTGCGCACATACGGCGTCATCACCGTGAACGTGCCGCCGCCGGTGAGCGAACCGGAGAGCGTGCATCGGCCATCGCAATCAAGCCGGCCAACGCCATCCGTGAGGACAATCAAATTCCAGGCGGCGATTTCGCTGGCCTGGAGGTTGATCATGCTCAACGTGCCGTTGTTGAACGTGACCGAGCCGGTGCCGACGCCGGTCTGGTTGCCCGCAACGCTGCCGAGTGAAATGCTGTCGCCGTTGATGACGGTATTGCCGCTGTAGGTGTTGGCCACGGTCAAGGCCAGCGTGCCGGCGCCCGTTTTCACCAACATGCCGGCGCCGACAATCTGGCCGGCAATCGTGACCTGACTGCTGCCGTTGGAAACATCAATGGTGTTGGTGCCGGCGTTCAAAGTCATGCCGCGTTCGGTGTAGGATTCGCCGGTGACGCGTAAGGAGCCGTTGCCGGACAAAACCAGATTCGTCGGGCCGCCGGGCGGGTTGCCGAGCGGACTGGGAAAACCAATCGCGTCGAGTTCGCTGACCACCAGCATTCCGCCCGCAATCATGGTTTTTCCGGTGAACGTGTTGTTGATGGTGTTGATGGTCAGCGTGCCGGAATTTGTTTTGGTCAGGCTGCATGGACCGAAGATGTCGCCGCCGCCGTTGAAGGTATAATCGCTGGTCGTATCCACGACAAGGCTTGCGGCATTGAGGTCGCCGACCAGATTCACGATCGGGTTCGCCGCGCCGGTGTTGTCGAACCGCACCGTGTCGTTGGGCGCGAACTGATCCTTTGTCGCGCCGTTGAACCAGTTGCTCGTGACGAGCAAATCCCAGGCGTTGCCCCCCTGCCCGCCGGCCCATGTCACCGTAGCCGGAGAGCGATAACTTTTCACGACGAGCGCAATCTGGCCGGGCGGATTCGTGAGCGCATAAGGAATTCCGGTCAGACCGGAGACGATGAAATTATTCAAGCTGCCGCTCAACGCGCCGGAATAATTGATGAGCGGATAAACGGTGCCCGGAGGCAGTGTCGCGTTGAGTTGGTGAATGGCAAGCGTGTTTGTGCCTTGCAAGGTGAGATTGCCGGTGACGACGAGCAGATCGTTGGTTTTTGTCGTGCCGGTCGGATCATCGGACAAATCGAAATCATTCAGCGTCCGTCCGGAAAGCGTGAGATTGCTGGCGATGGTCAGCGTGCCGGGCGAGTTGGTTCCCTGCCCCGGCGAGACGCCTGCGCCTTCGTTGATGGAAACCGCCGAACCGACGATGCCGTTGCCGCCGAGCCGGCCATCAAGCCAGACGCCGCCGCGCACGGTCACGAGACTGTTCGGCAGCGAGCCGTTCACGACGAACGGGCCTTCGGCGATGAGCGTCGTGCCGGTGTAAGTGTTCGTTCCGTTCAAAGTCAGTTTGCCCGCACCCGCCTTCGTCAATCCCATCGCGCCGTCGAGCGCGCCGCCGCCGTCGAACGTGTAATCTTTCGGCGAGTGAACCCGCACGTCGCCGGGCGTAAGCGAACCGGTGAGCGTGATGGCGGCATTGTTTGAACCGGTGAGGTCGAAAAGCACGGTGTCGCCAGGATTGAAAGGCGCGGGGTTGGTGTTGGCGTTGCCGGCGTAAAACCAGTTGGTGAACCAGTTCGCGGTCGTGGCCGCGTCCCATACATTCGTGCCGTCACCGTGCCAGACGAGCTTGGCGTTGGAAATGGGCGGCGGGGCGGGCACGGGCATGCCGTTGCCGAGGTAGTAGTCCACATAACTGGCCTGATAGTAACCTTTGCAAGTAGCCTGATCGCGATACTGCGGATTTTGCATCAGGCAATAAATGCGGTTCGTCGCGGTAAGCTTCGACACGTAAACGCGGAGTTCGGAATAGTCACTGGCGACGAGGACGAGTTCTTCGCGCCAGTCACCCAGAATGTCGCCCCAGAACGCCGGTCGACCACCGTAGGCCTGATGAACAACGTAACTCCCGCCGTCGCTGTAGATGGAGTAGATGCGTCCCACCGTGCCGGAATTCGGATCAAACTTGTTGACGACGGGATTCAATGCGCCCGAGCCGGCGCCGTCAATGAACTCACGGCTCAAATCCGCATCCCACCAAAGTCCTTCCGGCGGCCAGATGCTGTTGGCGAAAATTTGGCTGCCCTTGCAATCAAAAATACCGGGCTGCGTGGAATAAAATTCGCAGCCGCGATGCGTCGGGTCCATGTCCAGCGCAATGCCGCGACCGACGTCAACCACACCGCTGGAATACCACTTCTTGAGCATCTTGCCCGTGCCGGATTCAAAGAGCGCCGTGGCGAGCAGCGTTGGATTGTCTTGCTGGATGGCAAACGTCTCCAGGCCGGGGTGGTCGGGGTCAATGTCCATCACGTGAAAACGGTCGCCGTGCTGCAATTCCGTGTCGTAAACCGTCTGCCCGGTCTCGCCGCTTCTGGCCGAACCGATTTCGAGTAATTCATCAATGCCGTCGTGGTTCACGTCGCTGATGCGGATTTGATGGCTCCAGGCCAGGTTTGAATTTGCGGGCGGCGTGAAAAACCAGCGCTGCGTCAACTTGCCGTTGCGGTAATCAAACGTGATGCTCTCGCGCTGGAAAACGCTGCTGCTGTTTCGATTTTCACCTTCGACCACCAGGCTCGGATGCACGCCGTCGCAATACATGATGCCGAAGCGGCAATTCAATGGACCGTCGCCGGGCCACATATTTGTGAGCGTGGTGCGCGCCAGTTCTTTTCCGGTCAGACCGTCGAGGATGGAAATGTATTGAGTGGTGTCATCCGATCCGCTGACCACCGAACCGTCGGGCAGAATCACGCCGCGCGCCGTGCGCACGCAGACTTCCGCGCGCCCGTCGCCATCAAGGTCATAGACGGTCACATTGTCCTTGTCGCCGGTGCTGATGGCCGACGCGCCCGGCTCAATGTTGTATTGATTGGTGCTGTTATAGCCCATGTCCATCTGCCAGAGAAACGTGCCGTCACGCAGGTAGGCTTGAAGATACTGATTGGTCGCCACGGTGGTGGACAGGCGGTCCACGACGTAATCGTATTCGCCATCGCCGGCCAAGTCGCCAACCCAGCAAAATTTCACGTCGTAGGGCGGAGCCGCGCCATTCGTCACCGGGCGGAGCGGCCATGACAAATACTGTCGCACAGGGGAATTGGCGGCCAGACCGAACGCCGCGCCCGGTGTCTGCTCAACTCCGCCGATGACGGGGACGACATACCATGAGTTTGACACTGTGCAGTTCGCCGTCGTGTCAAGAAAGTCCGTCGTGTTCGTGATGACGGAAGTGTTCAATTTGACGCCCGCGCCGCCGCTCGTCGAACGGTAAAGATTGAACCCGACATCCGTGGGATCGGTCGCGAGCAACCGCCAGCCGACATACGCCTGCGACGTGGCCGAGTGGAGCACCACCACGCCACGCCCGAGTTTTTCCATCTGCCGCTGGGCGAAAACGGGGGTGATGGTTGAAAACAGAATAACGACAGCAGTCAAATGCCGCCGGGTGGCGACTGAAAAAAAAGATTCCATTGGGACTTTTCCTAAAATATACAATCCCACTCCCAAGTAACTAACTCGAAATTGTGATATTCTAATGGGGCTATGCACATGACTCCACACACCACAACCCGCAGTATATCATGCGCAAGGGGCGGTAGTCACCTAATTTGGATTTTCGGTAGTATCTTAATTTGGATTTTCCGCCGGTTCAGGGCTTTACAAGGCTGGATTTGGCACGAAATTCGGCCATGCAGGTATAAAAACATCAGGATTCGCAAAAATGAGGAGATTTCAATATTTCTGCTGAACATAAATCTCACAGTCGCCGGGATTAAGATTTGTTGCCCTAATCCCGCACGTTGTTATTCCAATTGCTTCAAAGGCTGCCGCCACCCTTTGGAAATTCACCAGCTTAAATGTATCCCAACCCGTGTTAACAGAATAAACAATGACCCCATTGGAAATGGAAACGGATGGTGGGGTAGGCGAAGTTGTATCGGTCATAATAATATCCACAACCATTGGCACACTCGAAGTGCTATTAAAGCTCGTGTTGGTCTTGAGAAAATTTTGCACCTCCCAAATTTTTACCGGAAGGTTAGTTCCAAACCCTTCAGGAAGATTATTCAAAAAAACAACAGATGTTGGCTTTTGTGTTGTGTCATGAAGCCCAAGCAACTCCCCATTGGGCCAGTGCCCAATGGCGTCAGCTTTGTTTGTCCATTCAAATCCAGAAGAATCCAACATATCTCTGATTTGGTAAGCAAAGCTCTCCGATTCAGCGTCAACTGGCCCCATCCTTATCTTTATTGGAAATGTATGAACGTGCTGAAAGCTCATTAAATATATGAAGCCTTTTTTTTGTTCAGTTGTTATTGCTCTCCATTGCATATTTGCCGAAAGCGAGCGTTGTTCTTGCTTGAGTTCGTTAATTTGTGATGAGTTATCGGATGTTTCAAGTTCGGCAGTTATAGTCACACACAACTCCCACAAAACTCCGATGACAACGATCCAAGACCCAACAAGTTCAAGCTTTTTGGATTTGAAAGACCTATGGGGGAGTCGCAGCCATTCCGGCAATCTTCCCTCTATCAGGAGTCCGATTACAATCACTATGCCTCCTCCCGTTAATACGAACCAGTGGAGCCACCAATTAAATGAAAACGAAGTCATGCGACAGAATGCGCGGGACAACAAGATTGCGCTGATTTTTTTTCAATTTGCATTGTTTTTGATTCTGCTGTCCAGATTGCCCCGGTTGAGAGGGAAATAGGTTTTTGACATTTTCAAAATGTGTGCAATTTTCAAATCGTATTGGGTGCGTAAGTTAATTGGCAAACTTGGCGTTCCTTACAATCGCAGATTGGGAGTCCGAGGCTCCTCGCATCCACTGTTTTATGACGCTGGTTTATCACTCGCCGCAGCGGAAAGCAACGCTTTCCGTATCCATGCGGATTTGCCCTGCCCAGAGCGTTTAACGGCGTCATGGAAGGTTTTGGATTCATTGGGCGCAAACCGACCCATTGCCCGTTGTGGTTGGTGGAGTCATGTGCATAGCCCTATATTCTAATCAGAATTTGCCATATGCGGCCAGAGCCAGAAAGCAGCCGACAAGTCTCACTTCCGCCGAGACTGTTTCATGGCACAACCAACGGCATCGGTGTCACCGCCGTCAGCGTCACCGGGCCAAGCAGGCCGGAGCCGATCAGCGGCCAGTCGGAGGCATCGGCTGATGATAAAAAAATGGCGTCGGTCTGTAAAGAAGCCGTTGACCACGCCCGCGCGCCGGCGCCGCGCATCCGGCAGGCGCAGGATTGCCTGCCAATGCCATGCGGATTTCTGTCACGGAGCCATCAACGAAAAGGCGTCCTGAACGGACACCCTGCTCAATTCAACCGCCCGGCCTGGCATCCAAATGAAATATCAAGACTTCTCAGAATTTCCAATTTTCAGCAAACTGCTAATTGCCATTTTCAAGCCAGTTGAAAACCTGGTCATATGCTGCACGAACTGGCTCCGTTTCGTTGTTGGGAATCGTTCCAGGGAACTGGCCGCTGGCTACAAGTTGAAACGCCGGGACGCTCTGAACAAATTGCACCGAACCATCCGTAAAAAGACAGTCAAAGCCCTGGCTTGGATAATGGGCAAAAGTGTCCGGGCTGAACGAGCAAGTGGGCGCGAACCCCAGGTAGTCCATCCCAAACAAATGGCTCCCGCCGGAACCGGGTTCAGACCATACGCTGCTTGTTTTCGGAAAGGCCCTTGCAACGATGCCATTCGTCGCATCCTGTATGCGCGGATTGAACGTCATTGTGCCTTTCACCAAACCAATGCCATTCCTGCTCATGAATGACGGGTTTGAATAAGCGGCAGGGGTGAGTCCCGTGGAATCCGGAAAACTCGGGCAAAAAAAAGTCCTGCCGTCGCCTATCCCTTTTGTCACATACAAAAAAGGATATTCGGTGAATTTCGTTGC